>NZ_RJOG01000037.1:0-10718 GCF_003942965.1 Streptococcus mitis
ATTTGCAACGCTTACAAAAGGCGTGATAATATTCCCCATCTCTCTCCATAAATAAAAAATGATTGTCAATAGTAAAATTTCACTTGTCCAAAAAAATAATTTATTCTTACGAAACATAAGCAACCTCCACCTAACTATTTTACCATACTTTCAAAAAAGCTGGTTTCTGATATCATGAAAGTAGGAATATTTTTTTCTTTATGATAGAATAAACTTACTATGAAAAAAATTATTTTAACTCTATTAACTCTCTCATTTATGTCTCCAGTTTCTACTATAGCTGCTCAAGACTTAAACATTCCAGCCAAGAATGTAATTGCTGTTGAAGCCAATACAGGTAAAATTCTGTATGAAAAAAATGCTACCGAGCCTGTTGAAATTGCTTCCATCACGAAATTGCTTACTGTCTACCTTGTTTATGAAGCTCTCGAAAATGGTACTATCACTCTCTCAACCCCAGTAGATATTTCAGATTATCCTTATAAATTAACAACTAATTCTGAAGCAAGTAATGTTCCTATGGAGGCTCGTAATTATACTGTAGAGGAATTACTGGAAGCAACACTCGTATCTAGTGCTAACAGTGCGGCAATTGCCCTAGCTGAGAAAATTGCTGGATCAGAAAAAGATTTCGTCGACATGATGCGTGCAAAACTCTTGGAATGGGGAATTCAAGATGCCACTGTTGTCAATACAACAGGTCTTAACAATGAAACACTGGGTGAAAACATTTACCCAGGATCTAAAAAAGACGATGAAAACAAGCTCAGTGCTTACGATGTTGCCATTGTTGCACGAAAACTCCTAAAAAAATACCCACAAGTCTTAGAAATTACCAAAAAACCTTCATCTACTTTTGCTGGAATGACGATCACTTCTACAAACTACATGTTAGAAGGAATGCCTGCCTATCGTGGTGGTTTTGATGGATTAAAAACAGGAACAACTAAAAAAGCAGGAGAATCTTTTGTTGGTACTACTGTTGAAAAAGGAATGAGAGTCATCACAGTCGTTTTAAATGCAGAACACCAAGATAATAATCCTTATGCCCGCTTTACAGCTACTTCCTCACTTATGGACTATATTTCTGCCAATTTTGCTCTTCGTAAAATCATACAAAAAGGTGATTCTTACAAAGAAAGCAAAGCTCCTGTAGAAGACGGAAAAGAGAACAGTGTTAATGCAGTCGCTAAAGAAGATATTTTACTTGTTGAAAGATTAGGTACCCAAGCTAAACCATCTATCCAATTTATTCCAAACTCTAAAGCAATCACTGCACCTTTAGAAGCTGAAACAGTTGTTGGACATTTAACTTGCGAAGACAATGACTTGATTGGTCAAGGTTACATTACTACAGAACATCCTAGCTTCGAAATGGTAGCAGAAAAGAAAGTTGAAAAAGCCTTCTTCTTAAAAGTTTGGTGGAATCAGTTTATCCGATTTATCAACGAGAAATTATAAAAAAAATCACAAGTTTTTGTTGCTCTATAATATTTATAGTGGATAAAATCCCTATGGATATTATAGAGTTTATTTTGTATATTCAAGTTAGAAAAAAGTCCCATAAGTTCTATAATGAAAAGCAATCGATCCATCATTAGAAAAATCATATGAAACAATTGCATTTTATCACAAAATTGCTTGCAAAGACTTCTAAAACCGTTCTTACCTCTCATACAAGATTTGTTCTTTATAGTTTCTACATTATCCAACATTTAAGTTGTGACATGAGTCGTATTCGTGGCAAAATCAGAAAGTAATCTGATAGAAAATCTCATAAATACAAAGCTATCAAACGTTACTGGAAGCTCATTCAACAAGATAGTCATAAACTCGGCGATAAGCGATTGTACTGACCTACTTTTCGAATGCACTTAAAGAATAGAAAAATTCTAGACAAGCTTTTGAGCTATTCAGAAGACTTAATCCATCACTATAATTTCTATCGGCTCTGGCTTTTTCACTTTCAAAACAAGGATCCTAACAAATTATTCAGATTTATTGAGGAGAATCTAAAGATGATTTATCAACTCTTTTAGACTATCTTTAAAAACTTTCTTAAAGACAAATAGAAAATCGTCAACGCACTTCTATTTCCTTATTCTAACTACTAATAATCTTATTAAACTTTTCAAGCGAATACCTTTGGATTTCAGAACTTTAAAAATTTCAAAAAACGAATTCTCATCACTCTAAATATCAAAAAAAGGACGAAATTCGTCCTTTCTCGATATTAGCTTTTCTTCAACCCACTACAGTTGACAAAGAGCCATATTTTTCTCCTTTATTTTTAAAAAGACTGGGACAATCCTGTTCCAGTCTTATCAGTTATTATTTACCAAGTTTTGCTTTAGCTGCATCTGCAAGAGCTGTGAAAGCTGCTGCATCGTTAACAGCCAAGTCAGCAAGCATTTTACGGTTAACTTCGATCTCAGCCAATTTCAAACCATGCATCAATTGTGAGTATGAAAGTCCGTTCATACGAGCTGCCGCGTTGATACGAGTGATCCACAATTTGCGGAAGTCACGTTTTTTCTGACGACGGTCACGGTATGCATAGTAGTAAGAGTTCATTACTTGTTCTTTTGCAGTACGGAACAAGATGTGTTTAGCTCCATAGTAACCTTTTGCTAATTTAAGAATACGTTTACGACGTTTGCGTGATACAACGCCACCTTTAACACGTGCCATGTTTTATTTCCTCCAAATATTTCCTAGAATTGTTTACTTACAGTCAAGCTATTATTTCAAGCGAGTAAGCATTGCTTTGATACGTTTGTAATCTCCTGAATGCACCATAGATGCTTTACGAAGATGACGACGTTGTTTTTTAGTTTTTCCGTGGAAACGGTGAGAAGTGTAAGCACGGAAACGTTTAAGTCCACCAGAACCTGTACGTTTGAAACGTTTAGCTGATGCGCGGTGTGTTTTTTGTTTTGGCATGATTTTTTCTCCTTTATTTAACTTTCTGACAATTATTTTTTGTCAGTNGCTGGCGCCAATTGCATGAACATTTGACGTCCATCCATTTTAGCACGTTGTTCGATGATGGCAATATCTTGAGTTGCTTCAGCAAACTCGGCTAAAACTTTTGCACCAATCTCTTTATGGGTAATCATACGACCCTTAAAGCGAATAGATACCTTAACTTTATTTCCTTTTTCAAGGAATTTGCGTGCATTGCGAAGTTTTGTATCAAAGTCACCCTTGTCAATAGTTGGACTTAGACGAACTTCTTTCACAGTAACAACACTTTGTTTTTTACGTTGTTCTTTTTGCTTCTTCTGATACTCAAACTTGAACTTACCGTAGTCCATAATTTTTGCAACAGGCGGTTTGGCTTGGGGTTGAATCAATACTAGGTCAACATTAGCGTTATCAGCCAAAGCTTGCGCTTCACTGAGTGGCTTGATGCCTAGCTGTTCTCCTTCAAGACCAATCAAGCGAACTTCACGTACACGAATCTCATCATTGATGAATAAGTCTTGCTTTGCTATGGTTTTCACCTCTTTTGTTTTATTAGAGAAAAACAATAGCGGACTCGTAATAATACAAGCCCGCACGTTATGATAGCGTTTCTTAGAAACTTTTCATCCGTAGGGCCAGGCAACTTAATGTCACAAGGCGAGAAGCTCTCACTTCTGCTTTTCTCAACTTTTATATGATACCAAGTTTTCTAGCTCTTGTCAAGATAAAAAGTTATTTTTTTTGAAAAGTTTCTGTTTGTATTTTGCCTTGATTTCCTAATCAAAAAGAGAGAATCAAGTTGATTCCCTCTCTATGTTAGTTTTTACTTATTTTCCCTATAGGAAAGCTAGAATCTATTAAAAACTTCCTTTTTCCGTGAACTTCCCCATTTTTCGATAAATAGAATCCCCACTAACAAAAGGATAATCAGGCAAGGAAGTAAGACCATCCCCATGTCCCAATTTAGATTGACATTATCAATTTGCTTAGGTAATCTTCCAGATAAAATCTCCACTGAACGCAAGTAAGTAAAGGGAATCAGATGTGCAATCCTTTGAAGAGGCTGAATTGTTTGGATGCCAAACAATAAGCCAACAATCCCAATGAGTGAAAGAAAGAGGACAGGCATTTTTTGCTTGAAAAAGTAAGCAATCAAGTAGACGACTTCCACAATAACGATAAAAGCCAAGAAAGTTAGTAACAAGCCAGGAAATAACACATCTTGTATCTTCCCAATAGTTACTTCTTGATTGGTTAAGTTATAAATCGGGTAGGGATAATCTAACTGTCCAAAACCACTTGTCAGACTTCCCACTAGAAAAGAAAATCCGCTGATTCCGATAAACAGCACAGTTACATAACCCACTCCAACTCCAAGAGAGGATATTGCAAATTTCACTTTTGAAAAAGGATATAAGTGAGCTGTATCCAGATGATTTTGATATCTTTCTGCAAATAGTTGCGTTAGCATAAAAATAATAGCAACCACAAACAAGCTTGGGATGATAAGCTCTAAAATCCAGACAATCTGATCAATCCCGTGGGTCGGATAAACTAAATTGTGGGCTTTTATGTTCAAGGGATATAGGGCTTGGTAAGTCTTTCGTTCGCGGTCAACCGCCATTTTTAAGTCAGAACTAGAAGTCGGTTGCTTCGATACAATTTCATAACTCTTTTCCTCAGCTTGCCACTGCAAATAGTAGGCTTCTTTCCAGCGTCCTTCTCTTAACAAAGCCAGAATTTCTTTCTTTTGAGTCAAAAGATTTTTTTCCGATTCTAAATTAATTTTAGCAATCTGGTATTCCTCCGAGTTGGTATCAGATATTTGGGAGAGTTTCTCTTCATATTCATTGATGACTCTCTCATCTTTTACAAGACGGGTTTCCAACTCGCTCTCCAAGCTGACGGAGTTTGCAGTCTGACTATTAAAATAAAAGGTAACACCGAGTCCAGATACAAATAAAGCTAAGATAATCCAGTTTAAGCGACTTTTGAAAACTTTTTTTAATAAAAATAGACTAATATCTTTCATAAACTAAACCTCTTCTATCTGCCCCTGATGAATGGTTACTACTCTATCGCAGACATCAAGCAACTCTTCCTTATAGTGGGAACTTAAAAGAACCAGCTGTTCTTGTCTATCGATTTTTGCTAGCCTATCAAAAAACTTCTGTCGATAATACTCATCTAAGCCATTTGTAATCTCATCCATGAGCCAGCATTTCGCCTGACTGAGGAAATACATGGCAATCACCAAGCGTTGCTTCATGCCTAAGGAATACTTACGAATGGGAAGTCTGACATAGTCCGACATTTCCCAGTAATCAATTTCATCCCTCAAGTTTAGGTCTGACTTCCAGATGTTTTTTATGAGGCGAAGATAGTCCATCCCACTTAAATTTTCATCCAGCCATTCAATACTCTCATAATAAAACAAAGAAGGAGGGGCTACGATATTTCCACTAGTTATAGGAATTAAATTGCTAATGGCGCGGAACAGTGTCGTCTTTCCAGAGCCATTGATAGCAAGAATACCATAAATCCTACCCTTTTCAAATGTAAAATCAACATCTTGTAAGATGACTTGTCGCGTTTTTAAGGTCACATGAGTAAGTTGCAACATACCTAGCCCTCCTTTTTATCACTCTTTAGGGATTAATAGCCTCCACTGGAGTAGTTTAGTACCTCATAACGATCGTAACTCCAGCCACTATCAACTTTATACTCAAAATAGCTATAATAACGAGATCATAACAGAACGTTAATATAGCTATATCTGTGGTAATTCATACTAGACTTATAGTAGATATTCCAATCATACCTATAACTTTTAGTGACTGTCACAGCAGATACACTGGACTAAAAAAGACCAATAGATCATAAACTAACTAATTAAACGGTTTTTGCTAATTTTTAATGATTTTATATCATTAATATTAAATACGCTTTCATTATATCGTTTTTATCATTACTATACAACATATTTTTAGTTTATTTTACTAATATATAATATTTGTCCTTCCTATCGAACACTTTCGATTTTCCAACTTTTCCACCCTTTAAAGCGTATAGCTCCTTGCTGGTCAGTTCGGTAAAC
The DNA here is from genome assembly GCF_003942965.1 of Streptococcus mitis. Taxonomy (GTDB): domain Bacteria; phylum Bacillota; class Bacilli; order Lactobacillales; family Streptococcaceae; genus Streptococcus; species Streptococcus mitis_BH. Next base: position 6,065 of record NZ_RJOG01000037.1, read on the forward strand.
TTTGCTATTGATACCTTCCAGTCGGGTCAAGGTTTCCTGATGGGGGAGTTTCATTCGATTGCTCTTTCCAACTGAAATGAGAGTCATCTCTGGTTTGAGTTGTTCTAAAAAGGCTGAACTTGATGATTTTTTAGAGCCATGTTGGCTAGCTTTCAAAACATCCACCTCTAGGTCAGGATATTGCCTCAGCAAGTCCTTCTCTCCTTTCTCCTGCAAATTTCCAGTGAAAAGGAAGTTTTTATCCAAGAGTTTTCCATACAAAACCAGGGAATCTTCATGATTTCCATCTCCAATTTTACTTGGAGATAGGACTTCTAACTGACTTCCAAAAATTGACAATTTCTCTCCTGCCGTCACACTGCGCACCTTGGTTTGAGTTGCCTGTAGTTTTGCAACAAATTCCTTCTGTCTCAAACTGCCTTTTGATACTAAGATCTCCCCTACATGGAAAGCCTTGGTCACCTCCAACAAATCTCCAACATGTTCCTTGTCCGTATTTGTCAAAATCAGCTGGTCAATCTTGGCCACTCCTCGACTTTTAAGATAGGGTATCAAGCTTCTCTGTGCATTGCTGGTCGTCATCTTTTCTTGCCATTTTTCGATTTTCTTATCAGATTCTACCTTGCCACCGACATCTATGAAAATGGTCTTACCAGTTACATCCCGTAGGAAAATACTTTCTCCTTGCCCCACATCCAGCATGGTAATTTCATTTTCCAGTGGATACTTGGTCAGGAAAAAGAGACCCGTAATCAATAAGCTTAATACTGCTAGCCTTTTAATGTTTTTTCTCAAATCATATACTAAAGCCAAGGAAATTAACAATAAGATTAAAAGCCATGCATTGGGTTGTCCAAAGACAAGCGGTCTGCTTGCCACCTGTGATACCAAGCGAATAATGCCCTCTAACCATTCAAAGATAAAGTTCAGCTGAATGACTGGATATAGAAAGGAAAGGGCAAATAAGATAGACAAGAGCGGTAAGAAGACCAAGTCAAATAGAAAGGAAAAGACAAAGGTCAAGAGGATGGACCAAGGTTGAAATTCCGCAAAATAGAAGGACAGAATGGGCAATATGCCCAAGGAGATGACTAGACTTTCTCTAGCAACAGCCTTGAGGCCCTCTCCTTCTTTGCTGGTCATGGTCAAGATAAAAGCATAGGCGCAGGACAAGACTCCTCCTGCAGTCAGGAAAAAGTTTGGCATGATGATAAAGAGGATAAGGACCGTCAAGGCAAAATTATCTAATCCCTTAACACCATGTTGAGCCAGTAGCTTCTGCAATAGACTGCGAATAACTGATGCTGAAAATCCTGTCAGCCCTGCATAGATAAGGGAAAAGGGATAAGTCAGCCATTTCAACTTTTCTTGGGTCAAGCCTAATCGCAAGAGAAGTTTCTTAAATCCATCCATGAAAAAGCCTACCTGCATACCCGACAAGGCAAAAAGGTGGATAATTCCTAGACTAGAATAAAGCTCATTCATCTCCTCAAAATCTGTGTCCAGATGTCCTAGCAAAAGCCCTGTCATGTAATTGCGCATAGGGTCTGGAAAATGTGTCTTAATCCAAACCACAGCCTTTCGGCGTAAACTGGATAGATTTTCTCCTATATCCCAACTGCTAACCTGTTTAAGGGACTGTATTTTTTTGATATTGAGAGTCTGGAAAATTCCCTGAGTTTTCAGATAGGCTTGGTAATTAAAGCCACCAAAATTCCTCTGCCCCTCTGGCTCCGAAAGTTTTCCTTCTAGTCCTATCTCATGAAGATCTGTTAAAGCTTGAAAGGATTCTTTCTCCTCCTCGGATTGGAGTTTATAATAGACTTGAAAAATGCGTTCATCAGACTTACCACGAAAGGACAGACTATCACCATTGACTTTAATAGTGTCGGGCAGAATCCGTACCCTTTCAACAGAATCCGCTAGGTTTTGACTCGCTTGACTCTGTTGCCAAGTTTGAAACAGAAACCAAAATCCAAAGATTCCGCAAATTATTAGAACTTTACCAGCAGATTTCCACGGAAATTGGATAAAGAGACAGACTAGCAGAAAAACAAAACCTAGCAGTGCGAGATAAGATGATGAGAAAATGGCGTAGTAAAGCCAAAGCAACAGAAAACTAAGGTAAATTAGGGGAATAGAGAAATTCTTAATCCACTGTAACATAATCTTTTAACTTTTCTATGGTCTTGGCACCAATTCCAGAGACCTTCTTGAGTTCATCGACCGACTTAAATTTCCCATTTGCCTCACGATGATCGATAATGTCCTGAGCTCGTTTTCCTCCCAGTCCCTTTACCTGCTTGAGTTCTTCCAGACTGGCCTTGTTGAGATTGACCTTCTTGTCCTTGCTTGTTGAAGAAGGCGCTCCAGAACCTGCCTGTTGACTAGCTGATTCTTCTCCCTTAGCTGGAACGTAAACCAGAGCCTCGTCACTAACTTTCTGAGCTAGATTGAGCGACGTGCTGTCTGCTTGCTCTGTCAAGCCACCTGCCTTCTGAACAGCGTCATTGACTCGACTACCTACAGGCAAGTCATAAATTCCAGGTGCTTTAACAGCGCCTTTTACATCTACTGTGATTAGATCTTGTTCAAGGGGTTCTTCCTTTTCTTCCTTCTTCACATCCTTTTCGGATACCGAATCCTTGGAAACAGCTGCAACTTCTGCCTGCAAATTCGTTTCTTTGACAGGTGTGTGTGGAGCTGGCTTTAGCAGGAAAAATCCGCCTACAACCAAGCCCAGACCAGTACAGATGACAATGATTTTATACTCTTTAATTTTCTCGATAATTGCTTCCATATTTTCTCCTCTCTTAGATTATTCGTAAGAGGAAGAAAAAACAGTTGAAAATTTCTTCTCAACTGCTTATTTATTTGCAAAATAGTCTTCCTTGGTCAAGACATAATGAACTCTTGTAACGATTCGGCCTTCTTCATGCTGGTCCATACAAGCATATGGTTCTGCATGGGAAAAACACATGCCTGATTTCTCCATGACCTTTCCAGATGCAGGATTGTCCTTATCGTGAAGGGCGGTCAACTTGTTCATTCCAATCTTCTCAAAAGCTAGCTCAATTACGGCACGATTGGCTTCTGTCGTCAATCCTTGATTCCAATACTTTTTATTGATAATGTAGCCAATAGCTGCCTTCTTAAGAACAGAATCAATCTTGTACAAATCAATGGTTCCAATAAACTGACCATTGCTTTTTAATTCTATTCCCCAGCGTCCCAAGGGATTGGTCAAGTAGAACTGAGCAATGCTATTCTTGGTTTCTTCCAAGCTTTGATTGGTTGGAAATGTGTAACGTGTATTATCCTTGTCTGAGGCATAGGCAAACATTGCTTCTGCATCATCCAAGGTTACAGGTCTAAGCAATAAACGCCCTGTCTCGACTGTGGGATGCTGAGTTAGTTTTAAAAAGATCGATTCCATACTTTTCCTCCATTTACAAATATTTTCTACAAGTCTAGCATAAAAAAGAAGTGATAACAAGAAGCGCGAACAAAGAATACCAGATAACTGATTCTAGAGCAGAGAGTTTTCTGGTCTTTGGAAGCATTTCTAAATGTTTCTTAAAATCAATAATTACATAATTCAGAGTCCTACTGACAATGAAGATTCATCATTTTTTCTTTCCTTTTTGGAATCTAGTATTTACTTTTTTTATGACATAAAGAATAAAACTTACCAAAATATCCAGTCCTATCAAAATTATAAATATTCTCCCAAACCAAATAAGCCAAAGGGGGGTGTATGAACTAGGACTAAAATAGCCTATATTATACATAATACCTAGAAATATTGAACAAAACAAAATCTCAAGGAAAATTCTAATTTTTGCTTTCTTTAAACTGAAACCCTTAAATAAATCTCGAAAAGTCTCTTTTTTCGTAGGTACATCTTCCCAATATTCCTTGCTTTGAGTTTTAAGATATAAAAGATAGGCGACTTCTGTAATCAATTGAGAAAATGCATAGCTGAAAAGAAGAGCTCCAAGAATTCCAAAAATAAGTATCAATTTACCTGAAAGTAAGGCAGCCAACATAGAAAGTCCAAAAATGATGTAAAGAGAGTTTCTACCATATGCATTAGATTTAGCAAAATAATTCCCCATTGTCCTATTTACAGAGAAACCTTTTTTTAACTGGCGTTTTAACCAGAAATATTGATAAATAAAGCCACAAACTGTAGAAATTAACAAAAATGGAATAAAAATTGGAGAATACTTAGGGAATCCAAGCGAAAATTCCTTCGTCGAGATTGATGTTACAAGAATTATCAGCATCATCATTTGTAATGAAAAGTATATTCCAATATAAACTATCATCAGAGAAAAGGTTGCTAAAATTTGTCTTTTATATGCAAACATTCCTGCTAATGGAATAAAAAAAGCAACAATTAAATAAAGTAAGAAGAAAATGAGAAGATCAAAAAACCAATAAGTTAATGGATTTATTAATAAAACCTCTTTTAAATACCAGGAAAAAACCCAAATAATTAAAGATAATATAAATACTCCTGTAAACGAAATAAACATCATACTTGCAGATGCGCGAGTGTTCGCTAAACTTTTAAAATAAGCTTTATTTAATTCTTCAACTTCTCTAACTGTTTTTTCTTTCACATTAACCTCCTAAATTGACCTAACTC
>NZ_RJOG01000038.1:0-9900 GCF_003942965.1 Streptococcus mitis
ATTATAAGGAGGTTGTGAGTCTCATGCAAGGCAAACAACAAGATTTTCGAACGGAGAAGTACATTCGTTACGGTATTCGTAAGTATAGCTTTGGAGCGGCATCAGTAGCGATTGCGGCTGGTTTGATGTTCCTAGGTAACGGTGCAGTATCAGCGACTGAAGTACAATCAGCTGAAACAGCTATTTCAACACCTGCTCCTAGTCAAGATGATAAAGAGAAGGAAAAGGCCGAGCCTAAAGCTGAAACAGTAGAAACTGTAAAACCTGAAACTACAAAAGCTGCAGAAGTTAAACCTGAAGTGAAAGTAGAAGAAGCTAAGGAAGTAAACAAGGCCATCCTTGAAGCAAGTATTGCTACTTTGGAGTCTAAACTTTCAACTGCTAAATATGCGGACGCTACAGTAGTAAGCTCAGCTAAGGAAGTGTTGGCAACAGCCAAAGTAGCTCTTGCTAAGGCTGAAGCTAGCCAAGCCGATGTAGATGCACAAGCAGCAACTGTATCAGCTTTGAGCACAGTTGTAACTGAGTCAAATACTGCTGGTTTCGATAAGAAACAAGCAGCTGAAAAAGAAGTTGCAAAAGCTGAAGCAGAAAAAACTGCTACTCCAGTTGAAAAAGCTCTTTCAGTAGCTACAACAACTCTGACACAAGTATCGTCAGAAGCTGAAGTAACCAACAAATTGGCTGAGACTGAACTTGCTAAGGCAGATGTCAAAGAAGAAAACAAGGCAGCAGTTACAGCAGCAGTGGCTAAAAACCAAGCGGTTCTAACTGAAACTAAAGCTCTTCTAGCTGATAAGAGTGTTACAAAAGAGCAAGTAGATGCACAATTGGAACGCCTCAATGAATCAATCCTTGCAGTTTACAATGAATTGAAAAACGCAGGAATCGGCCGTGATGGTAAGTTTGCAGTAAACTTGGCAGAGGCTCAAACAACAGCGCTTAAAGATGCTTCGACCGAAACAGGTAAAAAATGGTTAGAAGATCATGGATATTCTTCATTATCAGATATCAAAGTTAAAACGAAAGAAAATAACTTAAAAGAAATCAAAGACTTAAATGACCAAATTCAATGGTTAGACTTTGCGGATACAAATGCTTGGACTGGATTAACAGAGCATGGCCATCTACAAATTGGTTCTACATATACAAAAGAATTGATTCCTGGTTATATTGTTACTATGAAAGTTAAAGAATTAAAGCCGTTTGAGTCAACAGAAATATTCAAAAATCGTGTAGCAGGAACGGATTTAGAAAATACTTATCAACCAGATAAAGAAAATAAATTCAACCCAGAACAAGGTGCAACAGGATTAGGTGCAAATCCTCAAAACGGTTATACACACGTTAATAATGCGGGATTATCAACTGGTACATCAAAAACAACAATCGCAGGAACTAACCCTCAAGGTCAACCGAAAAACGGTCAAGCTGCTGGGGTTAAATTTGATGTAACAGCAACTTATAATGGTAAGCCTGTAAAACCAGGTATTGTTATGACTTCTGGGGAAGATATTGGCCCTCTTGAGTCTGAAATTTACACAACTAATGGTACTCCATGGGACTTAGCTGCAATTGTTGGTTATAAAACAAATAAAAATGCGTATGTTCCACTTGATCAGTTTAAAGATCTTAATGGTGGTAAAACTGCTATCCTTAAATGGCAAGATGAAAAATTTGTTAATGCCTTAAACGGCGGGAAATTTGCAACTCCTGATGCTACTACTGCAGGTCTTGGTTCACAAGTATTTGGTGGATATCGTAACAATGGTGGAGCAGGAACTCCAGTATTATCTACAGCAAACGTAACAGAAGTAGGACTATACATCATGTCTTCTGGACAACAATCTTCTATGATTGGTATCAAGTTCTCTGACTTTGGAGATCTTCCAGAATCATATGGTTTAGCTGAACACTTCTTAAGAACAGAAACTGTAGACTACTTAACTAAACAGAAGAAACAAATTCAACAACCATACTTAGGTAAAGTTAAAGCTGATATCGACTCTGCACCAGGTACTCGTGTACGTGGAATAGGTTCTGATGATGCTACAGAAACTGGAGATGAAGGTGTTGATCAATTAATTTCAGAAGAACATGTACACACTAACGTAGATACAGGACAACCAGAGGTTAAATTCATCCAAGGACCAGATAATACTTATAAAGTAAAACTTTACGCTTCAGCAAATGGTAATGACAAGTACACAGATACAGTTGCACCAGCTTATGTGCGTGGATTTATCGACTTTAACGGAAATGGTAAATTTGACGAAGGTGAACAATCAGATATCGTACAAGTTAATGGAAACAACCAAATTGTAGAATTAACGTTTAAGAATACTCAAGTAATCGACACTAGTAAAGATGTAGTAAACTTCCGTGTTCGTATCGCAAAAGATGAAGCTCAAGTAGAAAGATCAAATGGAATTGCATACTCTGGGGAAGTTGAAGATAACCAAATCCAAGTAGCGCACCCACCACGTGGAGATAAAGAAGAAACTACTGGTAAACAAGGTGAAACTCAATCAGTTGGTATCGAGTTCAGAACACGTCCATCAGGTGACGATGCATCTGACTTAGGTTCTAACAATGGTAAAACTACCTTTAACTCATACGGTAAAATTCACTACACTGAACAAAGTAACGTGATTAGTGCAGAAACTACTAAGAAAGTTCAATCTGAAGGTGTAATGATCGTTAATCCAGATGGAACATTAACAAAAACTTACACTAAAGCAGGTCAAGGTACTTATACGGTAACAGATGACAAGATTACTTTCACTCCAGAAGCTAACTTCGTAGGAAAAGCGGATGGTATCGTATTACGTGCTGTAGACTCAAATGGTCAATCAACAGGATGGACTGCATTAACAAACCAAAATGGACTTGAAAACATCAATGATGGTACTCACTCAGCAGGTACAACTAAAACTATGGATGCTGTATACATTCCAACAGTAACTCCGAAAGAAATCACTGCAGATCCAGAAGAATCAACAGATGTACAAGGTAAAGAACAGAAGAAAACACCAACATTTAAAACCGAAGGTGATTCAGCTACACCAGTAACACCAAATTCTACTTATCCAGCTAAATTAGTAGATCCAAAAACAGGAGCTAAAGTTGACTCTGTAACAGTAGATGGAGAAGGAACTTATACAATCAATCCTACGACTGGTGAAGTAACATTCCAACCACTTCCAACATTCAAAGGAACTGCTTCAGGTGTTGACGTAACATTAACAGCACCAGTAGGTCAAGATAAAGATGGCCAACCTGTAACTGCAACAGCTACTACAAAATACACTCCAACAGTAACAGCTGTAGAACCAACAGCTAAACCTACAGACTCAGCAGGTGTACAAGGTGAGACTCAAAAAGGAACTCCTACATTCACAGCAGGAAATGCAGAAGTACCAATTAAAGAAAACTCTCACAAGCTTCTAGATAAAGAAGGAAATGAAGTTCAACCTGGACAAACAACTCCAGCATACGCTGAAGATGGAGTCACTCCAGTAGGTACTTACTCAATCGACCCAGCGACAGGTGAAGTAACATTCACACCAACTGATAAAACTTACACTGGTAAAGTAACACCAGCTAAAGTACAAGCAGAAGATAAAAACGGAACTAAGGTAAACACTACTTACACTCCACATATCGTAGGTGTCACACCAACAGCAACACCAGCGGAATCTTCAGGTATCCAAGGACAGCCACAAGATGGAACAGTATCATTCACTAAAGGTGAAACAACAATCGAAGGTGAGAAAAAATCAGTTCCAATCAAAGCTAACTCAGCGGTTCTACTTGATGCTTCAGGTAATCCAGTAGCACCAGGTACTCCAGTAGACGCTTTAGATCCAGAAGGAAACAAAGTAGGGGAATACACAATTGATCCAGCTACTAACAAAGTAACATTCACACCAACTAACAAAGAATACAAAGGTAAAGTACAGCCAGCTAAGGTTCAAGCAGAAGACGAAAATGGAACAAAAGTTTCAACAACTTACACTCCATCTATCGTAGGTGTCACACCAACTGCTTCACCAGCTGAAACAACTGATGTACAAGGTGTTGAACAATCTAAAGAAGTAACCTTCAAACCTGGTAAAGCAACAGTTAATGGTGTTGAAAAAGAAGTGCCAATCGACACTACTTCATACAAACTATTGGATGAAAGTGGACAACCAGCGGAATCAGTTCCAGCTAAAAACCCAGCAGGAGATGTTATCGGTACTTACACACTTAAAATTGTAGACGGTAAAGCAACTGCGGTATTTACACCAACTGATAAAACATATGCAGGAGAAGTTGAACCAGTTACTATCCAAGCCAAAGACACAAATGGAACTCCAGTAACAACAACTTACACTCCAAACATCACTCCAGTTGAGCCTACAGGAACTCCAAAATCTACTGAAGGTGCACAAGGACAGCCTCAAGAAGGAACTCCAACATTCACACCAGGTAACTCTAAAGTTCCTATGAAGATTGATGCTGAACAACCAGCTAAATTAATCGATCCAGCTACTGGACAACCAACTGATGAAACAACAATTCCAGCGAAAGACGCTAAAGGAAACACAGTTGGTACATACACAATCGATCCAGAAACAGGTAAAGTGACATTCACACCTAACAAAGACTTCGTAGGTACTCCAGTACCAGCAACAGTTCAAGCTAAAGATGCGAATGGAACTCCAACAACTGCTACTTACACTCCAACAGTTAAACCAGTGACTCCAGTAGGTGTTAATACATTCACTGAAGATATTCAAGGTGCACCTCAAAGTGGTAAACCAGAATTCAAACCTGGTAAAACTACAATCGACGGTAAAGAAGTAGAAGTACCAATGGACGATAAAGTACCAGCAACATTTGAAGATGGAACTACAACTAAGACAATTCCAGGAGAAGGAACATACACAGTAGATCCAGATGGAACAGTACACTTCACTCCAGACCCACAATTCAAAGGTAAAGGAACAACAATGACAGTTGTTCGTAAAGACCAAAACGGAACACCAGTAACTGCAGAATACACAGCTGTTGTACACCCAGCATCTCCAGAAGGAACAGAAGTTGAAACTGCAGGTGTTCAAGGTAAAGAACAAAGTGGTAAACCAAACTTCATCGGTGGTAAAGTAACGATTGACGGTGTTGAAAAAACTGTTGAAATCGATAATAATGTACCAGCGAAACTAATTGATCCTAAGACAGGTCAAGAAGTAACAACTGTAACAATTGACGGAGAAGGAACTTACACAGTTGCAGAAGATGGAACTGTAAGATTCACTCCAGATAAAAACTTCAAAGGTAAAGGTACTGAATTAACAGTTAAACGTGTTGACAAAAATGGTACTCCAGCACTTGGTAAATACTCAGCGGTAGTAATCGGGGTGAAACCAACTGCAGAACCATCAGTAACTTCAGATATTCAAGGTCAAACTCAAAGCCAACTAGTTAAATTCAAAGGTGGGGTAGTTGAAGTTGAAGACCCAATGACTAAAGCTAAAACTGAAGAAGTAGTAGCAATCGATCCAACAACTTACACACTACTTGATGAAAAAGGACAACCAGCTACAGAAGTACCAGCTAAAGATCCAAAAGGAAATGTAATTGGTAAATATACTCTTACAACAGAACCTGGTAAAGATCCAGTTGCAGTATTCACTCCAACAGATAAAACTTACTCAGGAGAAGTTAAACCAGTAANAGTTCAAGCGAAAGATACAAATGGAACAGCTGTAACAACAACTTACACTCCAAATATCACGCCTGTTAAACCAACTGCGAAAGGAACAACTTCTGAAGGTGCACAAGGTCAAGAGCAAAGCGGAACTCCTACATTTACTGAAGGAAACACTAAAGCTCCAATCGATCCAACTGTACCAGCTAAACTAATCGATCCAGAAACTGGTGAACCAACTGATGAAACTTCAGTAGAAGTACCAGGAGAAGGAACATACACAATCAACCCAGAAACTGGTGAAGTAACATTCAAACCAGAACCAAACTTCACAGGTAAAGCACAAGGTGTTGAAGTTCAACGTAAAGATACAAACGGAACTCCAGCTACAGCTAAATACATACCAACAGTTAAACCAGTAACACCAAAATCAGATGACGTAGTATCTGAAGATGTACAAGGTGCTAAACAAACTGGAACTCCAGTATTCACACCAGGTAAAACAACAGTTAACGGTAAAGATGTAACTGTAGAATTATCTGATGAACCAGCTAAATTAGTAGATCCGAAAACAGGAGAATCAGTAGATTCTGTAACAGTTCCAGGAGAAGGAACTTACACAGTAGCTCCAGACGGAACTGTAACATTCACTCCAGAAAAAGACTTCACAGGTAAAGCTAGTGGTGTAACAGTTAAACGTACTGACAAAAATGGTACAGAAGTAACAGCTAAATACACACCAACAGTTAAACCAGTAACACCAACTGCAGAAGGTGTAACAACAACTGATGTTCAAGGAGCTAAACAAACTGGTAAACCAGAATTCACAGCAGGTAAAACAACAGTTAACGGTGTAGAAAAAACTGTAGAACTTGATAATACTAAACCAGCTACATTCGAGGATGGTTCAACTACGAAAGAAGTGCCAGGAGAAGGAACTTACACAGTAGCTCCAGACGGAACTGTAACATTCACTCCAAATAAAGACTTTACTGGTCAAGCGACAGGTGTAACTGTTAAACGTGTTGACAAAAACGGAACACCAGTAACAGCTAAATACACTCCAGTAGTATTACCAGTAACTCCAACAGGTAAAGACGTAACATCAATCGGTGAAAAAGGACAACCTCAATCAGAAACTCCAGTATTCACAGCTGGAACTACTAAAGTAAACGGTAAAACTGTAACATTACCAATCGATGAAACAGTAGCTCCAACTCTTGAAGGTGCTGATAAAGATGGTAAAGTAGTAGTACCAGGAGAAGGGACTTACACCATCGATAAGAATGGTAAAGTAACGTTCACTCCAGAAAAAGACTTCGTAGGAAAAGCTAAAGGTGTAACAGTTAAACGTGTTGACGAAAACGGAACACCAGTAACAGCTAAATACACACCAACAGTATTAGGTAAAACAACTACAGAAAACGTAGTATCTGAAGGTGCTAAAGGACAACCTCAATCTAATACTCCAGTATTCAAAGGTGATGTAGACACTACAGTAGCTCCAACATTTAAAGATGGATCAACAACTAAAGAAGTACCAGGAGAAGGAACTTACACAATCGATAAAGACGGTAAAGTAACATTCACTCCAGAACCAAACTTCGTAGGAAAAGCTACTCCAGTAGAAGTTGTACGCAAAGATAAAAATGGTAAGACAATCAAAGCTTCTTACACACCAACAGTTCGTCCTGATACTAAATTTGTAGTAGTAGGAAAAGACGGTAAAGAAACTGAAATTATCCCATCTAAAGATGGTAAAAACCCATCAGAAAAAATCTCAGGATACAAACTTGTTAAGACTGAAACGGATGAAAAAGGGAATACGAAACATATCTACGAACCAGTAACAACTAAACACGTAGATAGAAAAGGAAACCCAATCCCAGGAACAACAACAGAAGAAGGAACAAAAGATAAGAAAGATATCCCAGGTTATCGTTTCGTAGAAACTAAGAAACTTCCAAATGGTGATACAGAATATGTATACGAAAAAGTAACGACAAGATACGTAGATCAAGCTGGTCACCCAATTCCAGGAACTGAAATTGAAGAAGGAACAAAAGAACCTAAGAACATTCCAGGTTACAAACTAGTAAGTACAACAACTAGTCGAAAAGGAGATACAGTTCACACTTACGCACCAGTTCAAACATTCTTCAAAGATAAAGATGGAAACATCATTCCAGGATATCCAGTAGAAGAAGGAACAAAAGATAAGAAAGATATCCCAGGTTATCGTTTCGTAGAAACTAAGAAACTTCCAAATGGTGATGTGGAGCACGTATACGAAAAAGTAACAACTCCAGCACCAACTCCATCAGTTGAAAAACCAAGAATTATTGCACGTGACACTGAAGGAAATATCATTCCAGGATTTGAATTCGATATGTTGTCACCAATCTTGGATATTCCTGAGTATGAGTATGTAGGTGAAGAGCATCTTCCTGATGGTACAATCAAACGTATCTACAAGAAAGTGAAGAAATCAACTCCGCCAGTAAGTCCATATAATCCAACACCAACGCCAGTTACAGAAAAAGTATTAACAACTTATGTAGATGAAAATGGTGAATTGATTATTCCGGATGAAAATGGATCACATCCAGGTAAGCCATTAGAAGGTTATGAGTTAGTTCGTACAGAAACAGATGCTAAAGGTAATGTTCATAATGTTTACCGTAAGATCCAATCTCAAAAACCAGTACAAGCAACAGCAATGGGAGAAGCTGAAGCTAAGCGCGAATTGCCAAATACTGGTACAGAAGACAGTGCTAGCCTTGCAGCACTTGGACTTCTCGGAGTATTGAGCGGATTTGGTCTTGTAGCTCGTAAGAAGAAAGAAGACTGATCTTTCTAGTTAATATGATTTGTTTGTAATGAACATATCATCCCTAAAGCTGATGAATCGAATGATTCATCAGCTTTTTGCTGTATAACGAGCATACCCTACATCTGGATTGTGGTTATCATCTACTAGTAAAGCTGTTAGCGACTCTCAAGTCTGACGCTGGAAATAAGAGTTGGCAGAGGAAGGAATAGCGAAATCGTGGCTTTACGAACAGAAAGATGAAGATTCGTATAGCTGATGAAGATGAGAGCAATTCCAAAGTACAAAAAATAGCCGTAACCTAAATGTGTAAATGATGAGAGGAGTTGAATTTGAATTAGAGAGGTGATTAATAGATTTTTGATCTAGTCATGGTAGCTTATATGTTTTTGATTCTAGTTCATTAAATAATAGATTAGAATTGTCAGACAATATCATTTTATGTTATAATGAAGAAAAAACAGAGGTGTTCAAATGTCAGAAGCAGGTCATAAGTTTTTAGCAAAATTGGGGAAAAAACGCTTACGTCCAGGTGGAAAACGTGCCACAGATTGGTTAATTGCAGAAGGAGGATTTTCAAAAGAAAAGAGAATACTAGAGGTTGCGTGTAATAGGGGAACTACAGCAATTGAGTTGGCACAGCGTTTTGGTTGTAAGATAACTGCTGTTGATATGGATGAACAAGCCTTAGAAGTGGCTAAAAAATCTGCTGAAACGGCAGGTGTTGGTCATTTGATTAGGTTTGAAAGAGCAAATGCAATGAAACTTCTTTATGAAGATGCTAGTTTTGATATTGTTATAAATGAAGCTATGCTGACTATGCAAGCCGATCAAGCTAAGAAAAAATGTGTAATGGAATATCTAAGAGTTTTAAAACCTGGAGGTCTTCTTTTGACACATGATGTGCTTCTTAAGGAAGCTAAAGAGTCTGTCAGACAGGAATTGTCACAAGCAATTCATGTAAATGTAGGTCCTTTAACTCAAGATGGTTGGGAACAGGTGATGATAGAATCAGGTTATCGTGATGTGAAAGTATTGACTGGTGAAATGACATTAATGAAATTATCAGGTATGATTTATGACGAAGGTTGGCTAGGAACTTTGAAAATTTGCGTAAATGCTTGTAAAAAGGAGAATAGAAAGCAGTTTTTAACTATGTATAAAATGTTTGCTAAGAATAAACAGAAACTGGGCTTTATTGCGATGGCTAGTTATAAATCGTCAAATCGTTAGATAATCATTGATGTTAACTTTTCCTTTTTTCTTTCTTAAAAAATATGCTATAATAGAGAGTAAAAACTTTGAAAGAAAGAAAAAGATGAATTTAAAAGATTACATTGCAACAATTGAAAATTATCCAAAGGAAGGAATTACC
>NZ_RJOG01000039.1:0-8938 GCF_003942965.1 Streptococcus mitis
TTTTAAATGAGAGACTTTTTCCCAACCTCATGATTTTTTAAAGTTTATATACTGGTGTTGATTAGTATTTCAGCTAAAAAGTCAGAATCCTTCACCGGTTCCTTCATAAATTTTTTGTTCTTGAATTTTATTTATTGTGTGAATAATTTTGTCTCATTATTGGGGTTCAGTACTAAGAGTCAGTTGGATTTTTTATTTTAAGAAATGAAATAATAGAAGTATTTATAGTTTTTAAATTATGGTATAATGAATAAAGTTAACTATCTTTGGTAATATGATAGGAACTAATCTTAAAAAGATAAATCATGAGATGAGAAAAAGAAAAAAGGAGTTTGGCTGGTATGAATTATTTCGAGGGGAATGAGTTTTTCCTTCTTTTGTTTGTAGTTTTACTAATTGGTTTTGTAGTAAACTTTTTTGAAAAACGTAAGGACTACTATATTTTGGTGCTCTCCCTCTTATTTGCAGGAGCTATTTATGGCAAGAGTAGAGCAATGATTATCTATTTACTTGCCTTTGTCATTTATCAATATTTTCTAGTTTTTCTAGCACAGAGTATAGAAGTAAAGCGGATGAAACCTCTGATTTTCCTTTCTATTTTTCCTTTGGTGATTAATAAAGTCTTTGCCCTGACTTCTCTGCATTTGTTGGCCTTTATTGGAATTTCTTACATGTCCTTTAAGACTATTCAGATCATGCTGGAGATATCGGATGGATTGATTAAAGAAAAGATTAGCATAAAAGACTACCTGCAATTTTTACTTTTTTTCCCTACAGTTAGTGCTGGTCCGATTGATCGGAGTAGGAGATTTTTAAAAGAGATAAACGAGGTCATGCCTCGAAAAGAGTATCTAGAGTTAGCAGGGGACGGTGTGTATCGTATCGTTCTAGGTCTACTTTACAAGGTTGTTTTGTCAACCTATGTGTACCAGATGATACTCGCTCTAAGCAATACTGGTACAGTCGTTTACTCAATCAAGTATATGTACCTCTATACCTTGTATCTGTTCTTCGACTTTGCAGGCTATAGTCTAATGGCTGTCGGAAGTAGTAACATTCTAGGTATTCAGACACCGATGAACTTTAACAAACCTTTCTTGAGTGTCGATATCAAGGATTTCTGGACCAGATGGCATATCACTTTGTCGACCTGGTTGAGAGATTTTGTATTTTCAAGAGTATTGATGCAGGTTATCAGGAAAAAATGGTTTAAAAATAGACTACACAATGCAACCTATGCCTATATGGTCAATATGTTGGTCATGGGTTTTTGGCATGGTCTTAGTGTTAGCTACATTGTTTATGGTTTTTATCACGGTGTCTTGATGGCTGGATTTGAAGTGTATCAAAAGAAAAGCACTTTTTATAAGAAAAATAAAAACAAAAATTGGTATAAACTACTAAGTTGGTTTGTGACCATGAATTTGGTTATGATTGGTTTCTTTATCTTTTCAGGTGAACCCTATAAAATCTTACTTACGATTTTAAAGAGATAAGAAATTGAAAAGAGATTGGACGGATCGAAGGGATAGGATAAAACGAGATGATTAAACTAAAAGCATTTTTGCTATCGCTTGTGCTCGTAATTGCGACGCTTGCCCTTTTAAATGTGACATACGTCAAGAAGATTGATGATTATTATAAAGTAAAGGATAACAGTATTCGCTATAGCACTTCGTATGAAAAGTATAAAAGTAGAGATATTCTGACAAGCAATATTACTCCCAATACATTTGTTTTATTGGGATCATCTGAGTTGGTTGCGACGATAAATGAAGACTATCATCCCAATAAAATTTTTAACTACAACGATTTTAATATCATGCAGATTGGGACCAGTTATTCACAAAACATCATTCAGGCTACGACCTTGGGTTCTATTGAAGGATCTATGACTAAGCGAAAAGTGGCTATAATAGAGTCGGTTCAGTGGTTTGAAAAAGATGGGACTCATCAGGATGCCTTTTTGAATAAGGCTTCTCAGGAACATATTTTTCAGACACTCTCTAATAAGAAAATTAGCAAAGATACCAAGGAAAAACTTATTGATAGAATTATTGAAATAACTAAAGGGAATAAGCTTCAAAATGACCTTTATAAGAAATATAAGAGCTACTTCATAGAAGGTAAAGGAACCTTTATTGATAAGAAGTTATTAGAGTTAGATAATACGATTTATTCCTTTAAACTCAAACAGATTTTTTATCAAAAACATGCCAAATCAGATTATCCTTCACTAGGGGATAAAACTCCAGACTATGATTGGGAGAAAATGACGAATCAGTTTGTAGAAGAGGTCAAAAAGAAAACAGACAATAATGATTATGCTGTTGATAATAACTACTACAATACTTACTTAAAAGATCGCTATGCATCGTTGAAAGATTCCAATAAAGATTTGAGCTATCTGGAGTCACCAGAGTATTCAGATATGGAACTCTTCTTGACAGTTGCCAAGGAATTGGGCATTGAAGTTGAGGTCATTATTTTCCCAGTAAACGGGAAGTGGAACGACTACACAGGTGTTTCAAGAGAGATGCGGGAAAAAACTTACAAAAAAATAGAAGATGTTGCAAAAAGCCATGGTGCAACAGTACTAAACTATGGAAACAGAGAGTATGATGATTACTTTTTATTTGACGTGATGCACGTTGGAGTGAAAGGATGGATGGAAGTTGAAAAAGAACTTTACAAATTTGCAAACCAAGATAACTAACACACACCGTTTAATCTTGTGGACGTTATTTTTCTATACGGTTATCTTAAGCATCGTGATTTATTGTTTTGTGACCGATTTTTCGAACATTCAAGAATTTATCTATAGTGAATTTTAGGATTACATACTATAAAAAACTCTAGATAAAGGGAACTGCACCGATAAAGTGAGACATAAGATAAGGCTCTATAATATTTATAGTGGAGACATCCTCTATAGGTAGTATGGAGCCTACTTTATTGTAGCCCCATATAATTTATACTGAAAAGCATTCAAGCTATCATTAGAAAGAATCATATGGAACAAATTAATATTACTGAAACGTAGTGAAAATAGACGGGTAAACAATTGAAAAACTAGTCTATAAAGTGGTATAATAGCAGAAAAATAAATTAGTAAGAAATTGATTTTATTTTAGCGAAAAATTATAGAAATGAATGGTTTTTCTTGATGAAACAGAGAAAAGAATTGTACCTCTTTTTTGGTCGGACAGCCTTGTATTTTATTATCTTTCTAGGGCTACTTTACTTTTTTAGCTATCTTGGTCAGGGTCAAGGAAGCTTTATCTATAATGAATTTTAACTTGAAGGAGAATCCTTATTATGTCAAATAAACCAATAGTAGATATGATTGAAACTATTGAGCATTTTGCTCAGACCCAGCCTAGCTATCCTGTTTACAATGTTTTGGGGCAGGAACACACTTATGGAGATTTGAAAGCTGATTCGGATAGTTTGGCTGCAGCCATTGACCAACTAGGCTTGCCTGAGAAGTCTCCTGTGGTTGTTTTTGGAGGCCAAGAGTATGAGATGTTGGCAACTTTTGTAGCGCTGACTAAGTCAGGTCATGCCTACATTCCAATTGATAGCCATTCGGCTTTGGAGCGAGTTTCAGCTATTTTAGAAGTAGCGGAGCCAAGTTTGATTATTGCCATCTCAGATTTTCCATTGGAGCAGGTTTCTACGCCAATGATGACTCTAGCTCAGGCTCAAGAAGCCTTTGTTCAAGGGACAAGCTATGAGATCACGCATCCAGTCAAGGGCGATGATAACTACTACATTATCTTTACTTCTGGTACAACTGGTAAGCCTAAGGGAGTGCAGATTTCACATGATAACCTCCTCAGCTTTACCAACTGGATGATTACGGACAAGGAATTTGCGACGCCAAGTCGTCCGCAAATGCTGGCTCAGCCACCTTATTCTTTTGACCTGTCTGTCATGTACTGGGCGCCGACCTTGGCACTAGGTGGTACGCTCTTCGCTCTTCCTTCAGCCATCACTCAGGATTTTAAGCAACTCTTTGCGACCATCTTTTCATTGCCAATCGCTATCTGGACATCAACACCATCCTTTGCGGATATGGCCATGTTGTCTGAAGACTTCAATAGTGAGAAAATGCCTGGTATCACGCATTTCTACTTTGATGGGGAAGAATTGACGGTCAAAACGGCTCAAAAACTGCGTGAGCGTTTCCCGAATGCCCGTATTATCAATGCTTACGGCCCAACAGAAGCGACAGTAGCCTTGTCAGCTGTTGCTGTGACAGACGAGATGTTGGCGACTCTCAAACGCCTACCAATCGGCTATACCAAGGCCGACTCTCCAACCTTTATCATTGATGAGAACGGCAAGAAACTGCCAAATGGTGAACAGGGAGAAATCATTGTTTCTGGACCAGCCGTTTCAAAAGGTTATATGAACAATCCTGAAAAAACGGCAGAAGCTTTCTTTGAGTTTGAAGGTCTACCAGCCTACCATACAGGAGATGTGGGAACTATGACAGATGAAGGCTTGCTTCTCTACGGCGGACGCATGGACTTCCAGATTAAGTTCAACGGTTACCGCATTGAGTTAGAAGATGTCTCTCAAAACCTCAATAAGTCTCGTTTTATCGAGTCTGCTGTTGCAGTACCGCGCTATAATAAAGACCACAAGGTGCAAAATCTTCTAGCATATGTCATCTTAAAAGATGGTGTTCGTGAGCAGTTTGAGCGTGATATCGATATTACCAAGGCTATCAAGGAAGATTTGACAGATATCATGATGTCTTACATGATGCCGTCTAAATTCCTTTATCGAGACAGCTTACCACTTACTCCAAATGGAAAAATTGACATCAAAGGATTGATTAATGAGGTAAATAGGAGATGATGGAGTTTTTTAAACAGCTTCATCATTTAGAGCCATACGGCAATCCTCAGTATTTTGTCTATGTGATTGCTGCAACCTTGCCTATCTTTATCGGTCTCTTTTTCAAGAAACGCTTTGCCTGGTATGAGGTATTGGTTAGTCTCTTCTTTATCGTTACCATGCTGGTGGGTGGGAAGACCAATCAATTAGCTGCCTTGGGTATTTATCTGTGCTGGGAAATATTGCTCTTGCTTTTCTACAAGCACTATCGAAAAAGTAAGGATGACAAGTGGGTCTTTTACCTAGTTAGTTTTCTGTCCCTGCTTCCGATTATCTTTGTCAAGGTGCAGCCGGCTATCAATGGAACGCAGTCTTTGCTTGGGTTTTTGGGTATTTCTTACCTGACCTTTCGTTCGGTTGGTATTATCATCGAGCTGAGAGATGGAGTGATTAAGGATTTTACCCTCTGGGAATTCCTTCGTTTCCTTCTCTTCATGCCGACTTTTTCAAGTGGTCCAATCGATCGCTTTAAGCGATTTAATGAAAATTATCAGACCATTCCTGAGCGAGATGAGTTGATGGATATGCTGGATGAATCTGTTCGCTATATCATGTGGGGATTTTTGTACAAGTTTATCCTAGCTCATGTTTTAGGAGAGACCTTGTTGCCTCCTCTGAAGAATCTAGCCTTGCAGTCAGGTGGCTTCTTTAACCTCTATGCCTTGGCAGTTATGTATACATTTGGTCTGGAGCTCTTCTTTGACTTTGCAGGTTATTCTATGTTTGCCTTAGCCATTTCAAATTTGATGGGAATCCGTAGCCCTATCAACTTTAACAAACCATTTTTATCAAGGGATTTAAAGGAATTTTGGAATCGCTGGCATATGAGTCTCTCTTTCTGGTTCCGTGACTTTGTCTTTATGCGAATGGTGATGGTATTGACCAGAAAGAAGGTCTTTAAGAATCGCAATGTAACCTCAAGTGTGGCCTATATTGTAAATATGCTGATTATGGGATTTTGGCATGGAGTGACTTGGTACTATATCGCCTATGGACTTTTTCATGGATTAGGCTTGGTCATCAATGACGCTTGGATTCGCAAGAAAAAAACGCTCAATAAGGAACGGAAAAAAGCAGGGAAGCCTGCTCTACCTGAGAATCGCTGGATTCAGTTGCTTGGCATGGTTGTCACCTTCCATGTCGTCATGCTGTCATTCTTAATCTTTTCTGGATTCTTGAATGATTTATGGTTTAAAAAATAAAAGGAAATAAAATATGGATATCAAATCAGAAGTTATCGAAATTATTGATGAGTTGTTTATGGAAGATGTTTCTGACATGATGGATGAAGATCTTTTTGATGCAGGTGTCTTGGATAGTATGGGAACGGTTGAGTTGATTGTGGAGATTGAAAACCGTTTTGACATTCGTGTCCCTGTAACAGAGTTTGGTCGCGACGACTGGAATACAGCCAATAAAATCATAGCTGGTATTGTGGAGCTACAAAATGCTTAAACGCTTATGGATGATCTTCGGGCCCATCTTCATTGCTGGATTTTTGATTCTTCTACTCATCTTTTTTTATCCAAGTACAACAAGCCATAATCTGACGGAGGAGAAATATTCGGCGGCTTCTGTTAATGTAGAGAGTTTTAAAGAGAGAAGCCAAAAAGTAAGGGCTCTTACAGATCCAAATATGCGTTTTATTCCTTTTCTAGGGTCCAGTGAATGGATTCGATTTGATAGTGTCCATCCAGCTGTTTTAGCAGAGAAATACCATCGTCCCTATCGTCCTTATTTTTTAGGTCAAGCAGGAGCAGCCTCTCTAAATCAATATTTTGGCCTACAGCAAATTTTGCCAGAAATAGAGAATAAGCAGGCAGTATTTGTAATTTCGCCTCAGTGGTTTACGGAGACTGATTATGAACCCGCAGCGTTTCAGAGATTTTTTAACAGTGACCAATTGACAGCTTTTCTGGAAAATCAATCTGGTGACACTGCTGCAAAGCATGCGGCTATTCGATTGTTAAAGCAGAATCCTAATGTTGCATTAAAAGGCATTGTTCAAAAACTGTCAAAGGGTGAAGAATTATCAGAGGTTGATCAGGTTGCTATTAATATTTTTGCCCGATTCAATGAGAGACAGGCTTCTCTATTTGGTCAGTTCTCTATTAGAGGAAAACTCAAATATAAGGAACATGTGGAAAATTATTTAAAAGATCTTCCAGATCAATTTTCTTACCAAGAGTTAGAAAAAATTGCTCGAAAGGATGCAGAAGCCAATACGACCAATAATGATATGGGGATGGAAAATCATTTCTATACGAGAGAGGTTAAGAAGGATTTGAAAAAATGGGAAGGGTATCAAAAGAATTACAGCTTCCTAAAATCATCTGAATATAATGATTTACAGTTGGTTCTCAATCAATTTGCAAAATCGAAAGTTAATGTCCTTTTTGTTATCCAACCTGTCAACAAGAAATGGATGGACTACACAGGGCTCAGAGAAGATATGTACCAGCATGCAGTGGAGAAAATTCGTTACCAATTAGAAAGTCAGGGTTTTACTAATATTGCTGACTTTTCAAAAAATGGAGGGGATCCTTATTTTGTAAAGGATACCATTCACCTTGGTTGGTTGGGTTGGTTGGCATTTGACAAGGCCGTTGATCCTTTCCTATCCAATCCCACACCAGCTCCGACTTACCATCTGAATGAGCGCTTTTTCAGTAAAGACTGGGCGACTTATGATGGAGATGTCAAGGAATTTCAATAGACGAATCATAAAATAATAAACGATTTAACTCTAAAAGTTAGACAATTAGTCTGATTTTTAGGGTTTTTCTTTTTACTAATAAAAATGTGTATTTATAGATATAGATATTTAAAAAGAATGAACTTCATCTGGCTAGAGAACTCATATAGTGGTATAATTTAAGAAACATAATGAAAATAGCTTTAGTGTGGATGCATTACAATATAGAGGGGAAAAGATGGATATAGATAGAACTATTTCAGTACAGATTCAAGGTTTGTTGGTGTTTGAAAGTCCTCTTCATCATGATGAGCGTGGTTATTTTTTAGAGAATTGGCGAAAGAAAGATTTGCTTGCAAATGGGGTGCCAGAATCATTCTTTTATCATAAACTTCAAAATAATGTGTCTGTTTCAAAGCAGGGGGTTATCAGAGGGATGCATTGTCAGGGCTATGAAAAATTGATGACAGTAGCCTATGGGACTTTCAAAATGATTTTTATCGATCTACGAATAGATTCTCCAACTTACAAATCTGTAGATGTGATAGATGTCCAACCTGGTAGGGCTGTTTTTGTCCCTGGTGGAGTGGCTAATGGTGCACAGTCGTTAGTTAACAATGGGATATTGAATTACCTGGTTGCTGACTATTATGATCCACATAAAAACTATTTAGGTATTACACCACTAGACAAAGATGCTGATTTGTCGTGGGATTCTCTTTTAAAACCAATCATTTCTGAAAAAGACCAAGCTGCTAAATCTTTCAAAGAAGTTCTTGACATAATTGAATCAAGCAGGAAGAAAGTCGCCTTAATAGGTTCAACAGGTGCAGTTGGGCAAGTTTTATTTGATACATTAAGGAAGCATTCTGATATTGATTTAAGTTGTTTCAATAGAAATAATATTGAAGACGCTTTGAAAGGTTTTTATGATGTGGTGATTTGTACTGCTCCATCATCAGAAAAATTATTAACCAATTTAGGTTTGACAAATGATGATGCGGAAATAGAGAAATTATTAAATGTCCTAAAAAACATTCAGACAGGTCATATGATTTTAGTGTCTACTAAGTCTGTATTTGATAGTGGTTCCAGATATAGCGCTATTCATCAAAAGATTTATAATGGTGTGATTGAGGCTCATCAAAATAGCAATACTATTTATATTATAGACACCTTATATGGAAAGACACTGAAAAAGGGCTTTATTAACGATTTACTTTTTAGACAATGGACTTATATTTCAAATGATATTGTTTTGGGCAAGCCTAAGTTAGAAAAATATTATCAAAAAGTAAATAATCAATTGTGGGATTTAATAGAGCCTCTTCCAGA
>NZ_RJOG01000040.1:0-7609 GCF_003942965.1 Streptococcus mitis
TAGTTAGCGTTATTGGCCAATTTTTAGGCCGTAGTTTAGTAGATATATCAGGTTTCTGGCAACCGAGTCTTATAGTTATTTCTTTGTTAGTTATTTTTTATAGTATTACAAAGGGATTTTATTTATTTCAAGATAGATAAATTGGAATAGTTACTGATTCAAAAAGAACATACTTATTGACATTGAAACCAAAGCAATACTAAAACTAAAAGACAAGGATAAAAAAACTTGTCTTTTTTTATCTTTTTAAGGAGAACGCAGTTTTAGCTCGTTCTCTTTTTTGTTGTGATACTTCTTTCAAGGAATATTTGGTAGGATTGGGGTGAAACAAGATTAACTAGGAAAGAAGGTAGTATATGGAAACCATTTATCAACGTGATTCGGATCAAGATGGATTAACTGATGCTCAAGAATTGGCGCTAGGAACCAATCCTCTTAGCGCAGATTCTGATGGTGATGGTCGTTCAGATTTATTGGAAATAGAAGGAGGAACCAATCCCTTAGAAAAGGATTTTCAAGACATAGACCAAATAAGTATAACTGAACCGTCATCAGTATTTGTGGAAATGAAACAAAAGATTTCAGATATGATGGAGAGTCACTACAAGGAATTTATACAGGCACTGATTAGTATTGAAACAGGGATTGAAAACCAACAAGACCTTGAAGACTTATATACTTACTACATGAGAACAGATGCCGTTTCTCTTTTGTCTAGTAATTTAGAAACCAGTCCTCAAGAGGTTGAAATGGAGATAGAGTTGTAGGGGAATCATGTGATTCTCCTATTTTCGTATAGATGAAAGGAGCGAGTATGGAAGTAATGCAATTATTGGCTATGTTTCGTGGAACAATTCCAAAAGATAGGGAGAAAATGGACCTATTTCTTCGTTATCAAGCGCAACATTTTGATGAGAAATGGCAGGATTTGGTAGAGAGTTTTTTGGCTGAAGAGGGCAAGATAGAAGAGATACCTCATGTGTATTCGTTTCATCAAGATATTATTTCTTTCCTAGAGGCTAGTTCTGAAAATAATGACCAAGATTTAGAAAGTTACACAAGAAATTTTGGACAAGCAGGTCTAAGTAAATTATCTCAATTAAGTAATTTTGAGAAAAACTTGGTGCTAGAAGTCGCAACCTATAACCTTTCCACTCGATTTTACATCCAATCTGAAAAAGAGAAGTTAGAACCATTAAGTGAGCTTGTATGTCATCAGAAACAGGATGTCAATTTAGTCAATGTCTATCGGGTTGCGAATAATCTATCTGACCGTGTTAGTAGAGATATAGAGGAATTTCTTCTAATGGTTGACTCAAAAGAGCTTAAAAAAGAAGTTCTTGAGATTCATTTTGAAGAAAAAGAGGGAGATGTTCTAGCCTATTTGGGTTCTGAATTAATGGCTACTTTAGATACCGTTTCGGATCTTGTCCATCATGAAGAAAACTACCAACAACTCCCACTGACACAAAAGCTGAAGATTATTACTCATTTTGATGAAGTAAAGGCTATAAGAGAAAAGTCTAATCAAGTAGAGGAATCTTTGTCTCCTTCAAGTGATATTGAACAGGAAACGGAAGAAACGAACTCTTTTTCTAATGTCGATAAAATTGTAGAAGAAGCTTTGAGGGAATATCCAATCGGTTCACAAGTAAGTTATAAAGGACAAGTATTTCAATTGGTTTCGATTGAAAATGCACAGTTAAATGACTTAGTTCGCCTAGAGCTGTTCAATGATTCTAACCAGTTATTTGAAGAGAACCCTATTTTATACTTGAACAGTTTGAAAGAGATTGAACAAGTATTGTCTCATGTAGAACTTGAAAAAGAAGATTCAGAGATTGAGATTGATTCATCAAGTGAAAGTCAGGAAATAGATTTGTTTTCCTACCTGGAAGAAGATAATGAAAAGGATAAGGATAAGGAAACAAAACCTTTAATTTCAGGCATAGAAGAGACGGATGTCCCCGTTCAAGATTTTGTTTTTCCAGATGAGTTAGAGGACTTTTATCCTAAGACAAATCGAGAAAAAATTGAAACGAATATCGCCGCAATTGAACTTGTCAAAAGATTAGAAAAAGAGGGACGACAAGCGAATCCAGAAGAACAAGAGCTACTAGCCAAGTATGTCGGCTGGGGTGGTCTTGCCAATGAATTTTTCGATGAACTCAATCCAAAGTATGAAACAGAACGTTTAACTCTTAAGAGTTTAGTAAGTAAATCAGAATACTCCACTATGAAAC
Source organism: Streptococcus mitis (assembly GCF_003942965.1). Taxonomy (GTDB): domain Bacteria; phylum Bacillota; class Bacilli; order Lactobacillales; family Streptococcaceae; genus Streptococcus; species Streptococcus mitis_BH. The sequence continues at coordinate 2,244 of NZ_RJOG01000040.1, forward strand.
AAAGTTCTCTTACAGCCTATTATACAGACCCAATGATCATTCGCCAGATTTGGCAAAAATTACTGGATGATGGTTTTGAAGGGGGAAGGATATTAGATCCTTCTATGGGAACAGGGAACTTTTTTGCGGCTATGCCTAGAAGTATACGAGAGAGATCAGAACTCTATGGAGTTGAATTAGACAGTGTGACAGGCGCAATCGCAAAACAACTCCACCCCAATACCCATATTGAAGTACGAGGATTTGAAGAAGTTCCCTATCAAAATAATAGTTTTGATTTAGTCTTAACGAATGTTCCGTTTGGAAATTTTCGCATTGCCGATAAAAACTATGATAAACCTTATATGATTCATGATTACTTTGTCAAACACTCACTTGATTTAGTAAGAGACGGAGGACAAGTGTCGATTATCTCATCTATTGGGACAATGGATAAACGGACAGATAATGTCTTACAAGAGATTAAATCCAACACTCATTTTTTAGGGGGAGTTCGTTTGCCGGATACGGCTTTTAAAAAGATTGCAGGTACTCGAGTGACCACAGACCTCCTCTTCTTTCAAAAGGATCAAGCAAAGAATCTTAATGAAGATGAGCTTGTCTTTAGTGGCTCTATTCCCTTTGAGGAGGATAAGCGTGTCTGGATCAATCCTTATTTTGATGGGAAATACAACACACAAGTTTTGGGTGAATATGAAGTACGTAATTTTAATGGAGGAACCCTCAATGTTAAGGGGGTATCAGAAACATTATCTACTGACATAATGAAAGCATTCGAGAATGTGGAAGCACCTAAACAAATTGACAAATCTTTGAAAGCACCTGTTTTTATCCAAGAAGAAGTGGATAATTCTATCCCAAGTCGTATACGTGAGGACTTAGCGCTCTATTCTTTTGGATATGAGGGAAATCAAATTTATTACCGAGATACGCATGGCATTCGGAAAAGTTCAAAAGTAGACGAAATTAGTTATTATGTAGATGAGAAGGGAGATTTTAAAGCTTGGGACAGTTCTTTGTCTGAACATAAAATAGACCGATTCGTGCAACTTCATTTGACAGATGAGGAAGCACTAGATGTTTACAAGTCAGAAGAAGCGAGTAAAAGAGGGAAATATAAGGGCTTGTTCAAAAAAACGGTCTTTTATGAAAGCCCCTTATCGGATAAGGACATTAGTCGCATTAAGGGAATGGTTGATTTGAGAGAGACCTATCAATCCTTAATTGAAATTCAACGCCATCAAGATTATAGTCGGACAGATTTTCAGGCATTGCTTGGCAAATTGAATCGTGACTATGATCGGTTTGTAAGCCAATTTGGATACTTGAATGCCTCAGTCAATCGAAACTTATTTGATAGTGATGATAAGTATTCCTTACTAGCTAGTTTAGAAGATGAATACATTGATTCTAAAAGTCAGAAAGTAAAATATAAAAAATCTTTAGCCTTTGAGAAAGCATTGGTTAGGCCAGAGAGAGTAATTGCAAGAGTTTCAACGGCTTTAGATGCCTTAAACTCTAGTTTATCGGATGGTAGAGGGGTTGATTTAGACTATATGGTATCAATTTATCCCGAACATAGCCAAGCTGCTATTTTAGATGAGTTAGGTGACCAGATTTTAATAGATCCAGAAAGCTATTTAAGAGGCGAAAGAAAATATCTTTCTAAGAACCAGTTTTTATCAGGAGATATTCTCAACAAGATAGAAGTAGTTCAACTATTAGTGGAGGAAAACAATCAAGAATATGATTGGAACCATGCTTTAGATTTGTTAGAATCTGTTCGCCCTCCACGGATTCATCTGGCAGATATTGAGTTTAAAATAGGGTCACGTTGGATTCCTCAATCCGTTTATGGTAAATTTGCCTTTGAATGTTTTACCAATCGTGAATTTGAATTGTCTTCGCCAGATGTTGAACAAGTCATTGAAGTGAATCCTGTCGATGGACAGGTTCATTTAAGGACATCATTTGCTTATCGCTATCCAAGTGCCAAAGATAGTAGTCTTGGAGTCAGTGGGTCACGTTATGATACAGGAAGAAAGATTTTTGAGAATTTACTAAATTCAAACCAACCGACGATTACCATGACTGTTACGGAAGGAGAAAAGAAAAAGACCATCACAGATTTGGAAAAAACCTCTGTTCTAAGAGCAAAAGAGCAGCATTTACAAGAACTCTTTCAAGAATTTGTCTCACGGTATCCAGAAGTCCAACAAGTCATTGAGGAAAGCTATAATCGTCTTTATAATCGAACGGTTAGTCGAGAGTATGATGGTAGCCATTTAGTTATTGATGGCTTGGCACAAAACATCAGTCTTCGTCCTCATCAAGAGAATGCCATTCAAAGAATCGTAGAAGAAAAAAGAGCCTTGTTAGCTCATGAGGTAGGTTCAGGAAAGACCTTGACCATGCTTGGTGCTGGGTTTAAATTAAAGGAGTTGGGGATGGTTCATAAGCCCTTGTATGTAGTACCTTCTAGTTTGTCTGCTCAATTTGGCCAAGAAATCATGAAATTTTTCCCTACTAAAAAGGTCTTTGTAACCACTAAGAAAGATTTTGTGAAGGCGAGAAGAAAACAATTTGTATCACGTATTATTACAGGAGATTACGATGCCATTGTCATTGGGGATTCTCAATTTGAAAAAATCCCTGTCAGTAAGGAAAGACAGATGAATTATATCGAGGATAAACTCAATGAACTACGAGAGATTAAAACACATTCAGAAAATAAGTATACCGTTAAAGAAGCAGAACAATCAATAAGTGGTCTAGAGAAACAATTGGAAGAACTGCAACGCTTTAATCGTGATAGTTTTATTGATTTTGAGAACTTAGGAATTGATTTTCTCTTTGTGGATGAAGCACATCACTTTAAAAATATTCGTCCAATTACTGGACTTGGGAATGTAGCAGGTATTACCAATACAACCTCTAAGAAGAACGTGGATATGGAAATGAAGGTTCGACAGATTCAGGAAGAACATGATTTTAAAAATATTGTCTTTGCGACAGGAACACCTGTTTCCAATTCTATTAGTGAGTTGTATACTATGATGAACTACATTCAACCAGATATCTTAAAACGCTATCAAGTTGATTATTTTGACTCTTGGGTAGGTGCTTTTGGAGAAATTCAAAACTCTATGGAATTAGCTCCTACAGGGGATAAGTACCAACCTAAGAAACGATTTAAAAAGTTTGTCAATTTACCTGAGTTGATGAAAATCTATAAAGAAACAGCCGACATTCAAACACAAGATATGATGGATTTACCTGTTCCAGAAGCTCATATTATCCCTATTGAGAGTGAGTTAACTGAAAACCAGAAACTCTATTTAGAAGAATTAGTTATGAGGTCAGATATGGTCAAATGTGGAACAGTTGATCCGAGCCAGGATAACATGTTAAAGATAACAGGTGAGGCACGGAAACTAGCAATTGATATGCGTTTATTGGACTCTAGTTATAGTCTAGCAGACAATCATAAACTGCTTCAGGTAGTGGATAATGTTGAAAGAATCTATCGTGAGGGAATGGAAAATAAGGCTACTCAGATGATTTTTTCAGATATTGGCACACCTAAGAAAAAGGATAATGGCTTTGATGTCTATTCTGAAATCAAGGCTTTATTAGTTGATAGAGGAATCCCTAGTAAGGAAATTGCCTTTGTACATGATGCCAATAGTGATGAAAAAAAGAATAGTTTGTCTCGAAAGGTCAATGCAGGAGAGGTGCGGATTCTCCTTGCCTCAACTGAAAAAGGAGGAACAGGTTTAAATGTTCAGAGCAAGATGAAAGCAGTTCATCACCTGGATGTCCCTTGGAGACCAAGTGACATTCAGCAACGCAATGGACGGATTATCCGACAGGGAAATGAAAACAAGGAAGTGGATATTTACCACTACATTACCAAAGGTTCATTTGATAATTATCTATGGGCAACTCAGGAGAACAAACTTCGTTATATTAAGCAGATTATGACTTCTAAGGAGCCGATTCGTGCTGCAGAAGACATTGATGAGCAGACCATGACAGCTTCTGATTTTAAGGCACTAGCAACAGGTAATCCTTATCTCAAATATAAGATGGAACTAGAGAATGATCTAACTCTATTAGAAAATCAAAGACGCGCCTTTCAACGCAGCAAGGATCACTATCGTCATACAATCTCCTACTGTGAAGAAAATATGCCCATTCTTGAGAAACGATTAAGTAAGTATGAAGGCGACATTCAACAGTCTGAAATGTCAAAAGACCAGGCATTTTCTATGACGGTAGGTAAGCAAGCTTTTGATCAACGATCTGAAGCAGGGGAATCCTTACACCGTCTTATCCGTCATAATCAAGCTGACAGCAAAGAATTTCGTACCCTAGCCAGTTATCGAGGATTTGACATTAAAATGCTTAGTCTTCCAACAAATCACCCTCTTCCTGAAACCTTCTCTGTTAAGATTGTGGGAGAAAATCAGTATTCTGTCAGTTTAGATTTGTATTCTCCTTTAGGCACAATTCAAAGACTTCAGCATACGATTGATCACATTAAAGAGGACCAAGTGATAACTCAGAACTTATTGGATGAATTAAAGGATAAATGGAATACTGCTAAGGTAGAAATTGAGAAAAACTTTCCAAAGGAAGAGGATTACCAAACTAAAAAGGCCGAATACGATGTACTCGCGCCATTGATTGAAACGGAAACGGATTTAGATATTATTGATCAGGCCTTAAGACAATTCCATGAAAAAGGAAAAGAAAAGCAAGAACAACTTTCTTTTGAATTAGATTAAAAAATAGATATAAATAGCGGACAAGAAAAGAAAAGCGCGGTAGAATAAAGATAGAAAGAAACGAGGTAACGATTATGATGGAAGATACCTATTATCAATTAGAAGAGGCTTTGGTACAGGGATTTCAAACACCTGAAGAATACCAAGCCTACAAGGAGTTAAAGGAACATTATGAGGAAGTGACAGGCGATTACAGCTTTTCTATACGAGAACTTACTAGTCAATTGGAAATCGCTCTTCAGAATCATCGAGGTGTGGACTTTGAAGAACATGAGAAAGAGGAGTATTTGGACTTAGTTCAAAAATTAGAAGAGTTTGATTCCTCTCTTGCCACCCATTATCGTCAATTGATTGACTAGAAAGGAGAAAGTCATGAATGATTTACTCCTTATCCCAGTAATTTTTTTAGCAGTAGGAGGAATTCTCATTCTTTTATGGAGACTCTTTCTTATTGTCAGTGGACTTTTCCTTATTGGTTTTATCAGTTTTCTTATTTTCGTGGAGGTCTATGGAATTTATCTGTTCTTTACTGAACCGACTTTATACTTTGATGATATCAGACAACATGGTTTAACT
>NZ_RJOG01000041.1:0-7167 GCF_003942965.1 Streptococcus mitis
GGCTATATGACAGTATTGTTTCTTATTTTCTGGTATCTCTGTCAAATTTCTTGGGACTTTAAAACTCGAAAATCATCTGTTCTTGATTTTGTTGTGACCTCCTTTTTAGCTGGTATGGCTAGTTTGATTCTGACTCTTCCTACTCTGTTTGATTTACATACACATGGGGAAAAGTTGACTGAAGTTACAAAATTTCAAACTGAAAGTAGCTGGTATCTTGATCTCTTTGCTAAGCAATTCATCGGTTCCTTTGACACAACAAAGTATGGGGCCATCCCAATGATTTTTGTTGGACTCCTTCCCTTTATTTTGACCATTTTATTTTTTACTCTGAAATCTATTAAGTTTCACGTGAAACTTATCTATGCAATCTTCTTTACATTTCTAATTGCAAGCTTTTATATTGAAGCTCTTGATTTATTTTGGCAAGGCATACATACTCCAAACATGTTTTTACATCGCTATGCTTGGATTTTCTCTACCTTGTTAATTTACACAGCAGCAGAAATCTTAAATCGTCTGAAAGAAATTAAAATCTGGAATTTTTTAGTTTCGCTTTTTCTTATAGTAACAGGATTTTTAGCTACCATCTATCTAAAATCGCATTATTCTTTTTTAACAGATTTGAATATCCTACTGACTCTTGAATTTTTGGTTGTCTATTCGCTTTTACTCCTTGCAGTTATCAAAAAGTTTATCTCTGTAAATCTATTTGCCATTCTAATCTCTTTATTTATAATGGTTGAAATGAGTTTAAATGCTTCATCTCAAATGGACGGAATTGCTAAAGAATGGGGTTTTGCTTCTCGAAGTGCATATAATCGAGATATCCCAGCTATGAAATCTTTCTCAACATATATTGGAAATCAATTTACTCGTACTGAAAAACTAGAGACTCAAACAGGAAATGACAGTATGAAATTCAACTACAATGGAATATCTCAATTTTCATCTGTTCGAAATCGTTCAGCAAGCTCTACTTTGGATAAACTTGGGTTTAAATCCTCTGGGACTAATCTCAATCTACGCTATGCAAATAATAGTATTTTGGCTGATAGTTTATTTGGTATCCAGTACAATATCTCAGACAGTCCTATTGATAAGTATGGTTTTAAAGATATCTATCAAAAAGATAACCTTACCCTATATGAAAATCAATACTCTCTTCCGATTGCCTTTGCTAGTCAATCTGTTTACAATGATGTCAAGTTCAATGAACACACTTTGGATAATCAGGCCTCGTTTTTAAATCAACTTGCTAACGTCAATTTTGATTATTTTTCTCCAATACCTTATGAAAAAACTGAAAATACTGATGATTTGATTAGTGTTACAAGTTCTTCAAATGAGGATGCAGCAATCCAGTATCAAATTGAGATTCCCGAAAACAGTCAAGTTTATCTTTCTTTCACAAACCTTCACTTTTCTAATGACAAACAAAAAAAGGTTGACATCCTTGTAAATGGAGAAAAGAAAACTTTTACAACTGATAATGCATTCTCCTTCTTTAATCTAAGCTATACAAAAGAGAAAAAGACTTTCAATATCAATGTTAGTTTCCCTGGAAATTCACAAGTATCATTTGAATCTCCTACCTTCTATCGTTTAGATACCAAAACATTCACCGAGACAATTCAAAAAATTAAAGAACAATCTGTCACAGTATCAACTTCTAAAAACAAGGTCTTTGCTACATATGATGTCCAACAAGATACGTCTATTTTCTTCACCATTCCATATGATAAAGGTTGGTCTGCCTACCAAGATGGTAAGAAAATAGAAATTAAACAAGCTCAAACTGGCTTTATGAAAGTTGACGTTCCTAAGGGGAAAGGAACTATTACACTTTCCTTTATTCCCAATGGTTTTATTACTGGAGCAATCTGTTCCTTTACTTCTCTCTTACTATTTGGAATCTATAATCACAGACGAAAGTTATCTAAGGCTTAAAAAATCGACCAGTTGGTCGATTTTTTAATCTTCTTCCATTTTCTTAGGTTGATAGGCTAGCATGCCTAAACCAGTAAATAGGGCTAATATCACTGCAAGGAAAATGACTTGATGATGAATATTTCCTGTCATAGAGATTGTTTGTCGCAATCCCGAAACTGAATAACTCATTGGTAACCAAGGACTAATAGCTCTAAAGAAATCATTTGTCAAGGCAAGTGGATAAGTACCGGCACTTGATGCTAACTGTAATAAAAGCAAAATAAGAGAAAAGAAAGCTCCTATACGGCTATTCCATGTTGTTAAAGCGGTCACCATGGACATAAATACTAAACTTGTTAGGATAATGAGAATAAGTGTTCTCATCTCATGATTTGCAGTTAAACCAATAAGATGAACTCCTCCATATACCAAAATTCCTGCTAAAACAGCTATAATACCATTTATTTCAGCTCGAGATTTCAACCAAGCCCAACGGCTCTCTGGATGACGTCCTGAAGGCAGCTTCGCAAAAATCATATTCGTTGATATTGCTGCAACAAAGAGAGCAACTGATATCATATAAGGAGCCATTGCAATTCCATTTACAGGAACTTGATCATTGTCTGTTTTGGAAAGACTGAGAGGATTTGACAAAATCTCTGCATTTTGAGATTCCGTAAATGCTGATTTGAGTTGTTCACTAGCATTACTTAGTCCTTGTCCTAAAGAAGCAACTCCTGTCTGTAAACCTTCCAATCCAGAAGTTAACTTTGTTCCACCTTCTGATAGTTTCCCAGCTCCATCTGCCAATTTATTAGCTCCACTTTCTAATTGAGAAGCACCTAAAATTAACTGACTGGATTTGTCAGCGAGTTGGCTAGAGCCTGACTGCAATTTATCAACTCCTGCTATCAATTCTTGACTCTTTTGATTCAATTGGTTAGAGCCAGTTGATAATTTTTCAATACCAGACACTAATTCTGGAGTTTTTTCAACTAATTGACCAACTCCTGCTGTCAAGTTAGAAGATTTTTGTGTCAAGGTAGTTGAGCCTGAAACTAATTGGTTCAAACTACCTGTCAAGGTGGAATTCTTTTCACTTAGTTGACTTGCGCCTTGAGAAACTTTATCAACACCTGCAGTATATGCATTTACACCCGATGTAATCGACTGACTAGCAGGAACTAATTTACTCGTCACTGCTCCCTGTATTTCTGTTAATCCACTTGACAATCCTGTCAAAGAAGTAGAAGCAATAGGTAATACTTGATTAGCTTGATTTTTTAATGTCGAAAGATTTGAAGATTGATTTTGTAAGTTTTCTAAACTTCCCTGTAAACCTTGTACTAAAGCTATAATTGACTGAGCCGATTGAATACTATCAGTCGAATTTTGAGATACAGAAGCACTTATTTCAGCTTGTTGCTCACTTGTCAATGATTGATAAGCTACTGTTGATTGAATATTTGCTAATGTAGTCGCTTTATCAGACTGAGCACTTGCTAACATTTGATTAGAAAGAGATACTATACTTGATAAAACAGAATCTAATTGTTTTGTATCTCCAACATCAATATTTTGAATGGCTTGATTTAACTGATTTAGACCAGAAGATAATTGATTAATTTGATCTTTTTGCTCAGACGAAGCATCTAACTTGCTAGAAAGTTGTTGAATTCCTTCACTTAATTGCTCCACACCCATTCGAAGTGTAGCTGATTGATTAGATAACTGATTAGCACCTGTTGCAAGATTTCCCACTCCGTTTGTATAGGCACTAACACCAGATGAAAATTGATTAAGACCAGCATTGAGCTTAGAAACACCGCCAGTATAAGATTCTACACCAGTATATAATTGATTAATTCCCCTCACTAATTCAGGGCTTTTAGAAGATAATTGACCTAACCCACTATCTAATTGACTCACTGCACCAGTATATGTAACTAAACCACTATTAAAATTCCCTAAGCCAAGATGAAGTTGTTCAACACCAGAAACATAAGAGGATAATCCTCTAGTAAACTGTTCCGTTCCATTTGAAAATGTTAAACTTGAATCTGCTAAAGAGTGTAGGTTAGTAGTTAATATTTGACTTCCTGTCACTAACTGATTCGCTCCATCAGTTAATTTTTCACTACCTGAAGCTGCTTGACTCATGCCATCCTTTAAATCGATCATTTTGTTAAATAAAGCTTTGGTATAGGTCTCGGTTACATTGGTAGAAACATTCTGCTTTAATTGTGTCATTGCAGAATCACTCATCTTACTTGCAATAAAGCTATGACCACTTGAAGTCTGATAATCGATTTGCATTTGCTCTGGGTGATCCGTTAGAATAGAAGCTGCTTTTTCAGATAGATCACTTGGTAAAGTTACTACCATATAGTAATCGCCATTTTCTAACCCCTTCTTACCTTCCTCTTCATTTACAAAATGAAAATCCAAGGTTTTATTTTCTTTTAAATTGGACACCATGTCTTTTCCTATAGACATGCTATTACCATTATAGGAAGCCTCTTTATCATTATTGACAACTGCCACAGGTAAGTCAGATAATTTCCCATATGGATCCCACATTGAGGATAAAAATATGATATTGTATAGAGCTGGAATAAGAGAAATTCCTATCATGACAATAATAAAGGTTGGTTTTTTAAAAATTGCTTTCCATTCTTTAAACATAGTTTCTCCTTTTTTAAACACATTGTCTAAAATTTTGATATAATAGATTATACATTAAAAAATCTAAATTACAAGATAAAAAATCCATTTTTAGACACATAGTCTAATTTGTTTACAAGGAGGAAATATGAAAGAAAGTAATAAACGCTTAAAAACAAAACAAACTATTGAAAATGCTATGGTAGAATTACTAATGGAACAACCATTTGATCAAATTTCTACTGTCAGGCTAGCAGAAAAAGCCGGAATTAGCCGTTCCAGCTTCTATACTCACTATAAGGATAAGTATGATATGATTGAGCATTATCAAAGCAAGCTATTTCATACATTTGAATATATTTTTCAAAAACATGCTCATCACAAAAGAGATGCTATTTTAGAAGTATTTGAATATCTAGAGTCAGAACCACTTCTAGCTGCTCTTCTTTCTGAAAACGGTACCAAAGAAATCCAAAATTTCTTACGAAATAAACTTCATATCATGCTCAGTACAGATTTACAGAAGCGATTTATGCAACTAAATCTCAATACAACTGAATTAGAATACAGTAGCATCTATCTAACTCACGCACTTTTTGGTGTCTGCCAAACTTGGATTGCACATGGAAAAAAAGAAAGTCCTCAAGAAATAACAGACTTCCTTATGAAAATGCTTGGTGATACAAATTGATACAAAAAAGGGAACAACACTGTGTTCCCTTTTATCTATACTCCGCCAGTAGGACTCGAACCTACGACATCATGATTAACAGTCATGCGCTACTACCAACTGAGCTATGGCGGATAAAATAGTCCGTACGGGATTCGAACCCGTGTTACCGCCGTGAAAAGGCGGTGTCTTAACCCCTTGACCAACGGACCTTCTATCTGTAGCAGATATAACCATTATATCAATTTCTTACTAATTGTCAATTACTTTTGAGATTTTTTCTCTAAAATATCTTTCAATTTTCTAATTTTTAATCTTGAAATAGGACAACGATGATCTTCATAGAAAACAATTTCTAGGTTTTTTCGATCAATTTCTCTGATATTGCCTATATTTACTAAAAATGACTTGTGAGGAGAATAAAATCGCTGAGTATGTTTGTCCTTTTCCTGAATATCCGTCATTGTACCATAAAATTCTTTTGCAAAATTCTTACCAATAATACGCAATTTATGAGAGACACCTGTCGTTTCAATATACAGAATGTCATGATAAGGAATTTTTAAATCATTTCCCTTGTAATTGTAGTCAAAATAATCTACCACATCTTCATTTTCAAGTAACATACTCTTCGTGTAGAAAATATTTTGCTCAATTCTCTTCTTAAATAACTCATCATTGATATCCTTATCAACAAAATCTAGGGCTGATACCTGNTATTTATAGGTTAGAGTCGCAAACTCTGATCGACTGGTAATAAAAACGATAATAGCATAAGGATTATGATGACGAATAAACTGAGCAACTTCAAACCCTTTTTTCTCAATTCCATGAATATCAATATCTAGAAAATAAAGCTGGTTTACTTCATCATTTTCGATATATTCCTTAAACTCACGAACTTTTCCCGTTGTCTTGTATGATATTGGAATATTCGATTCTTTCGAAATTTCATCCAATATTCTCTCTAGTCTAACTTGATGTTCAATAACATCTTCTAAAATTAAAACTTTCATTCAAATTCCCTCTTAAATCTAATGATTTGTCTAAACGTGCTATCTTCCATTTCTGTTTCTAAAATAATGTTATCATACTTGTCTAAAATTTCTTTAACATTATTAAGTCCTAGGCCTCTATTTCTTCCCTTAGTAGAAAAACCTAAGGTAAATAAATCCTCTGAAGGAGTCATAGTGATTTTACATGAATTCTGGATGACTATAACTGTTTCAACATCCATCTTAATAACTGCTACTTCCATTTGTTTTTTATAGCTATCAGCCGATCCTTCAACAGCATTGTTCAATAAAACACTCATAATACGAACTAAATCTAACAAGTCTATTGGTAATCTAGTGATTATATCTTTTACTTCCAGTGTAAACTCTACACCATTATTTCGAGCATAGACAATTGACTGAGCAACCAAACTTCGTAAAGCTGAATCTTCTATATTGTTTAAATCAAAGTAAGTGTACTTATCTGAACGCAATTTGTGATTTGCTTTGACCAAAACTTCATTGTAAACTCTGTCAATTTCCTGTAAATCACCACTGTCAATTGCCATCTGCATGCTGACAAGCATTCCAGCGTAGTCATGTCGAAACCCACGGATTTCATTATACAAGCCAACAATTTCGTCTGTATAATTCTGTAAATGTTTCTGTTCAAATTTCTTCTGCTTCAAAGCAATCTCTTTCTCCATTTGAACTTTATGAGAATTCATTGCAAAGAAGGTCAAAAGTAAAGAGATAAAGACGATAGATGATAAAATACTTCCAAAACTATTCAAATGTTTAATCGTACTTACCATATCTGAAACGAAAGATAAAATATGTAGCAGTAATAAAGCAAAAAATACTTTTTTCAAGAAAGGGTAAAGGTAATCTTTGTCAAAATAGTTT
>NZ_RJOG01000042.1:0-6623 GCF_003942965.1 Streptococcus mitis
CTAAACCACCTACGGTTGTAAATTCATAAGTTTCAATAACATCTTTAGAAACAGGAAACAGATCAGCATCAACTGCTCCGTATTTTCGACCTTCTTCTTTTGAAGCAACACCAGAAGTTTTTACCTTTTCAATGATAGGTAAAGCATCTAAAACCGTACTTACATCTCTAACTTTGTTTTCAAATTGATCTAATTTAGATGAATCATTATCAGCAGAAGTATCATTTACATAAAAACCAACTTTACCATTAGATAGTCCAACTCGAATATTATTCTCTTTCATATAATTAACGAGTTCATCTACTTTGTTATCTAAATTGGTTTTAACTGTATTAATCGCTTCGATATCCGTAGGTTTTTCCGCATTACTAGTAAAGAAATCAACAACTCTATATCCAGTTGCAAAAACGTCCTTCAATATATCTTTCACTGAAGCATTTGACGTGTTTAAATCTGGTGTTTTTTGAAGATATTTAGAATATTTATCCTCTCTTCCTGACACATCGAAAACATCCATTGATTTTCTTGTTTGCGTACCATTCGAAGTTGCATTTCTTTCATTATCATCAGCAGTACCAAAGACGTTATCATCCCCTATATCTTTAATAGCTGTATAATTCTCTCTAAGAATTGCATAGGTCATACCATAAATATCAGTAGAAGTTCCGTCATAAATATTTTCTTTTACTGCAACATAAGTGACAGGTGTTCCTGTTTTTTTACTTTTTCTTTCTACAGTATTTGTGGTTGCGTAGGTGTCTTTATCAAGAACAAGTACTGTGTCTCCTTCTTGTAGAGTCACATTTTCCTTAGTAAAGTCTTTGGCTGTAGCTTCTCCAGCTTTCCATTTTTCCACTGCATCTTCATCACTAGTTACACCGCCATCTGCTACAACATACTTACCGTATTGTCCATCAGCTGTTTCTTCTACAAGATAGACTTTACCTTTTGTTTTTGTATAGTCAATCTCACCTAGCTTGTTATGCATTCCTTCTGGAGACACTGGAGCTTCGATATCATTGAAACGTGTTTTGTCATACTTAGGTTTATCAGTACCTTCAACTTCAGAACGTACATATTCATAGACTTTATTATTCGCTTCTACTGTATCTTTTTTACCTGTAGCTTCACTAACAGCATCACCAGTTTTAGTTACTGTTGATTCACGGTAGTCTTTTCCATCTGTATCAGCTGCAAGACCTTTTTTATCGTAAGGCGTTGTTACTGTACCTGTTCCCGCTTCTACTGTTTCTGTTTTTAGTAATGATTTGTCAGAATCCAATTTGTAATTTACAGTTGCTCCTGATTTGAAGTTTACGGTATCATTACCATCAGTATCACCAGTATTGATGTTAGCTTTTGTTGGTTCAGTCACTCCTCCATCTAAAACTGCATCAACTTTGAAAGTTTTAGACGCATCTGTATCATCTGTAAAAGTCGTAGCTTTTGCAGATTCAACTTTAGACGTATCACTTACTACTGTGGGTTCATTCATACCATTTGAAGTAACATTAGCAGCTACTGGACTTGCACCAACTGCTAAAGCCACACCTGTTGCCAAAATCGTTGCCCCAATTAACTTAGAATCAGTTCGGCCATCTTTATACTTACGAAGAGAAAATTTCTCCTGTCTATCAGTATGAAACATAAAACACCATCTTCCTAAAATTTCATTATTTTTTTATATTTTGAATCTATGAAATGTGCGCTAAAAACTATAAAACTAAGAAAGTTTCACGCTTTCAATTATATCATACTTCTAACGATAATAGATACTTATACATAGTAATTATTTCTTTTTTTTGATAGTCTTTAGCAAAGGTTGCTGACGCGTAACGACCTTCTTTTTGATAAGCATTGAGCCACAAGATTAACTCTCCAATATCACCAAATGTTGTGACTCCTTTGGATTGGTTCTTATAATACCTATGAGCTAAATCTGTATCAGACAAAAGACAGACCAAACCCTTTGCAGATGCTTCTACAGCCGCATTAGCAAAGCATTCACTCATAGAACAAGACAGATAGCCTTGGTGCTTCTCATAAGGAACCTTTTCTAGAAAACCTGCATAATGGACATTCGACGGCAAGTCTTTCTGGCTATAGCCATCTGGTAAGTTGCCATAAATCGTTAATTGGCTATCCGGCACTTGTCGAAAGGCTTCAATCGCCCAGGAACAACGTTTGACCATCGTCATATTACCAACGATGCACCAATCAGTGACTCTTGCATATTCTTTTTCCAAAACTCGATCCACAAACATTGGGGGTAAAAAGCGAACCTTTTCTTTCCCTATCAACTGCTCTAAAACAGGGCTTGCAACGATATTTTGACACCAGCCTTGCAAGACAAACTTCATCATGGGATCTAGGATATTGTAGTGAGTATAAGCAAAGAGCTTTCTTCCGGTATTTTGGAAAAACTTCCTCAATTGAAGGGGATATTCATTAACCATATCAATCATAAAACAGTCTTCCACTGTAGAATTGTTAGCTAGATAGAGACTGACTAACTGCCATTGGGAATAGATTTCACCACTTCTTAGATTTTGATAAGAATGGTAATTTTCACTCACATCCCCTTTTAGCAACTCCCCTTTACTATCATAAAGAGTAAAGAGATTTTCTTGATATTGGAAACGATACAACAATTGAGAGGTATAACATTCTATATCGCCATTTTGATAATGAACAAGACCGACATATCCCTCTGTTGTGTACTCGACTTCACTGACATGATCTAGTTCTTGAATAAATTCTTTGTCTAGACTCGGCTTTTGTCTAGCCAGATCTGACTGGTCAAAAATAACATGATAGAAGTTTTCAAAACCAAGTTTTTCTAGCGTTTCTACAAAATTCGGTACAAATTTTTCCAGATTTGTTATAACGAGTTCCTGCTCTAGGGCCAAACTTTTAAAAATTTCTTGACGTGCCAATTGGCTTCTTTCAAAACCATAAGTGCTTACAGGAACGCCTTCTTTTATTGTAAATACTTTCACCATAGTTTAGTCCAATACATCTTCCAATCTTAATCCACGACTTCTTGCTAGTCTTGCTCGGAAAACCACCTCTCTTTTATAACGCTCCGATAAGCGATAGTAAGTTGTCATAACATTCAACACTAAAGCATTGTCCTTTGTGACCATGCGAGCCCATAAATGCCAATCTTCAAATCCATCATACTTGGAATCATAGCCTCCTGACTCATCATAGGCAGAACGCTTAAAAATAACAGTTGAATGATTAAAGACATTTTGATAAGCAAGCTCTAACCATAATTTTTCCCCTGATAAGTGATGTGTTTGATTCCGTTTGATTTTATCTGTTACCGCATCTTCTTCTGCGACGACTCTAGCTCCTATAAGATCTAATTGAGGATTTTTCTCTAACTCCTGCAAGAGAAAATCGAGATGCCAAGGCATCCATACATCATCTGCGTCTTGTCTGGCTACATAATCCGTTTGAGACAGGCTTACTCCACGATTTAACGTTTCTGAAATCCCTTTGTGACTTTCCCTGATATACTGTATTCGCTCGTCTACTAAATATGGCTTACATACTTCCTCTGTATTATCTGTCGAACCATCATCCACAATGAGCAGTCGAAAGGCTTGATGGGTTTGATTTAAAACAGAATCAATCGTTTGACTAATGGTTTCAGCTCCATTATAGACAGGCATGACAATATCAACAGGTGTGTCCGATTGAGATACATTTTGATAGGGCACACCTCGTTTTGCAAAAACATTTGATTCATGAGTTGTTAAAAAGGTCCGATACCCATAAACAGATACACCCTCTATATCTTTGACCAATAAAAGAGAAGTTGAGTAAAAACCATGTACCTCAACGAACTCATACTTCTCTAGCAAAAGATAAATTTCTTCTTCAAAGCAAAATCTAGTTTCTTTTAATTTATCTTGATAAGGATTCAAAGGTACTCTAGGGTGGGGATAGTAGTAATCAATCTTCTGTTCATCTAAAACTTTAGCAGTCAGCTTTTGGGTAATTTCCAAATCTTCCTGATAAAGGAGAGAGCCTAAAAATTGCCCCAGAAAAATGCTTATTTTCTTACCATTTTTAGCCCTATGAAAATGACTTGGTTCAAGATGAAGCCTCAGAAAAAGCTGCTTCTCTTTTGGAAAAAGGATACACTCCTCAAATACCGTATAATGTCTATTTGACAATGACATGATTTCTTCCAAGGTAAAATTTGTATAGGGAATGACCCTCTCAAGATTTTGTGTATACAGATTAAGAGGTACAATGGAAGTACTACCATCATCAAAGGTATACAAATTCATTGTGCTGGGATTAAAGACACTCAGAGCTACAGGATTATCTAAACTTGCTAGATAGAGATTGCTGATGGATCTGGCTTTTAAGGCTTCCTGAATATCATTCAAGACTGTCTTTCCTTCTAAAACAAGGATTTCCTTACAAAATTCTGCCATCCGTTCAGCATAAAAATCCTGTCTCGCATCATTTGACATCTTTAGATAAATTCCGATAAAGTCTTCTGAAACAGTCTGAACAACTTCTTTAGCGACTAAAACCTGGAAGGGAGATGAACAAAAAATTATATTCTCCAAATTTAACTTCTCCTAACATTCTTACAAACTCTTACTTAGCATCTTGCTTTTGCGCAATCATCTCTTGCCACCAATCTTCATGTTCTTGATACCAATGGATAACTTCTTTTAAGCCTTTATCAAAATCCACGTAGAGAGGTGTAAAACCTAATTCAGCATATAACTTACCAGCGTCAATTCCATAACGAAGGTCGTGTCCTGGTCTATCTGCTATATACTTAAAATCTTCCTGAGATCTTCCTAACTGCAACAAGATTTTCTGTAAAACTTCGATATTCGTGCGCTCATTATTTACCCCAATCAAGTAAGTCTCACCAATCGCACCCTTATCAATAATGGTGTCGATAGCTCGACAATGGTCTTTCACATGAATCCAGTCACGAATATTCAGTCCTGCTCCATATAGAACTGCCTGCTGACCAGTTAAAAGATTAGTGATTTGTCTTGGGATAAATTTTTCTGGATTTTGATAGGGTCCATAATTATTTGAACAGTTTGAAATCGTAGCCCTAACACCAAAAGAACGAACCCATGCTTTCACTAATAGATCAGCAGAGGCCTTTGTAGCAGCATAGGGAGAACTTGGATTGTACTGCGTTTTTTCAGTGAATTTATCCTTACTTTCTAATGGAAAATCACCGTAAACCTCATCTGTTGAAATATGGTGGAAACGGATATCATACTTTCTAGCTAGCTCTAAAAGATTGTGCGTCCCGACAATATTACTTTTCACAAAAACAGACGTGTCGTGCAAAGACTTGTCATTAAAAGATTCTGCTGCAAAATGAACAATCAAATCAACTCCTTCATCGATCTGCTTACTTAATTCCAACTCATTTGCGATATCCAGTTTATAAAACGATACCCTATCATCCAATAAATCTTCGATTGTTTTCAGCGAAGAAGCATAAGTCAGATTATCCAAAATCGTAATCTGAATATCCTCATAAGTCTCTTTTAGGTATCGAACAAAATTTGAACCAATGAAACCAGCTCCACCAGTCACAACGATATTTTTATAGTTCATCTATTTTCCCTTTTATATTTTTTACTCAAAGCCAGTACGGTCAACACTTACAACTTCCCAGCCTCTTGTATCTGCAATTTGTTTTCCATTTTGTTCAAGTAAAGTATTAAAATCAGGAACAAACACTTTTACAAAAGGCTTTACTAATCTTAAAATATAACCTACCCAATAACAATAAGTTGAATTGGGACAAATGAAATACTTGTTACAGCTATACAGTTGTAAAAAGTTATCTTGAATATCCTGCTCCTCAACTATAATCGGATTTTCAAAATGGTACTGAGAATGTAGAAAAGGTACCAATTCTTCGCGACACCAGGCAACATCATCTGAAGTAATTCGGATGGTTAAATGTTGAAAATCAGCCCCTTCAATTTCTGCTATCTTGTCTAAACAAGAACAGATATACAACTGAGAGTTATAACCGTAATTTTTTCTATTTCGTTCATTGAGAAAATCCGTTCTCCTAATGGCAATTGTCACATTTTTCTCTTCAAATTGAGCGGAAGCAGCTACTACTGGTTCAATCAAATACTCTCTACAAAAAGAGTCCAATTCTTCTGAAGAATAGTCAACACCTGCCTCTTGAAAATAACCAAAATCTTCTAATTCGATACCATTTGCTTTTGAAAATAAGACAGCGGTTTTTGGAAAAAAGGTTTGGGCAAACTGAAAATATCCTGTTCGTAAGACATAACTTTCCTCATAGCCCATCATCCGATCTCTATGCGCTTGTAGTAAGAGATAGAGCAAATTTCCTAGTTGAAAACCTCTATTATTTTCATAAATTTTCAAGATTAAAATCTCCTTCTTGCTTTTTAAAGTATCGTCCTAAAGTAGAATTGTCAGGATTTTTTAATAAATTCTTTACTTGTCTACCTGTAAAAATTTCAGACTTATCGATACCCAGTTTCACTCCATCGATTCTATTTAAATTCGCCACCAGATGACGAACTAAATCATTTATTGCTGTCACTTGATAGCACATCTCATCAGGATAAATA
>NZ_RJOG01000043.1:0-6500 GCF_003942965.1 Streptococcus mitis
TGTTTTAGTTCAGGTGAATAGTAACAATTCTTTCCTTTTTTGACGAACTCCATTCCGTAACGATCAATCAATTTAATCATGTACCTAAGATTAGAATTGTTTATCCCAAATTTATTTGAAAGCTTCTCTATGCTATATCCTTGTTTTCTAAGTTTATAGATCTGAACTTTATCATCATAAGTTAATTTCATAATAAAAACACCCCAAAAGTTAGATTTTTTCTGTCTAACTTTTGGGGTGCAGTTCATTCCTATGATCTACTCTTTTTCCATTAAAAAGTCATAAATTTCTTGCACGGTACCCAGCGCCATCATTTCTTGGTCTTTGACGGTTTGTTTAAGATTTTGGTAAATCTGACTCTCAGCTATATCACGCTTTTCAGCCTCTTTATTCACTGTCATAACGCCATCTTTGATTGTCACAAAACCTAATTCTTCAAATACTTGAATCATTTTGACCAGCAAGATTTGCTGAATATTAAGATAAGCTGCCAAATCTTTCAGCTTATAGCGAATATCAAACTCTGGAAACTGGTAGATAGTCTTGTACAATTTAGCAAACTGCTCTCTAGTCCCATAGCCTGTCAGATAGTAGGCCTTGTCAATATCATTTTTGAAATAGACAGCAGAGAAATTCTGTTCCTGAAAAATGGTCTTCAGCTGAGTAATATCCTCAGGTATGGTTTTCACGACAACCGCGTCACTAGTCGCTAAATCAGGCACTCCTCCAACAAAATCCAAGACTGGAACTCCTTCTGGCAAGACTGCATTCTTCCCACGGATGTTAAAAAGTTGAACACCCTCCACACGCGCATCCACCATCATCAACTGCAGGGCAGTTTGGCCATTCCATTGGTTGACAGACAATTTGACTGCCAGCTCTAGATTCTTGGTTTGAGCAAATTCTGTTGCCCATCTACCTTGACCGAAGGCCACCACTTCAAAACTCGCCTCACCCTTAGAAATTTTCAACTTGAGATGAGCATTGCCTGCCCCCATAGTACGGGCACTTTCGACCTGAAAATCCTTTATATAAAAGATAGGTTTCTGATTGTCCATGCCAAAAGGTGCCAAACGTTCAAAACTTTTGACCGTTTCCAAGCTAAGTGTCTCCAAATCCAGTTCTTCATCTAGATTTAACTTGTTCTTGCCAGCAGCATCTGCACCTTTTTCACGGACATAATCTTCCAAGACATGAGATAAATCTGAAAATTTCTCCACTTCTAGCGTCATTCCTGCTGCGCCAGCATGACCACCGAATGCGATGAAGAGGTCGCGATGGGGATCTAGAGCTTCAAAAATATCGACTGCTTCAACACTACGAGCACTGCCCTTGGCACGACCGTCTTCTATATTAAGAACGATGACTGTCTGCCCTAGTTCTTCCAACAAACGACCAGCCACGATACCTAGAACACCCGGATTCCAGCCTTCCTTGGCCAAGACTTGGACCTTCTTCTCAGGATCCACCATGGTCTTGGCTTCTTCATAAATTGACTGGACAATTTCCTTGCGCTCTTCGTTCTTCTGATGAATCATGAGGGCAATCTCATGCGCTTCCTCGTCGTCAAATCCAGTCAACAAATCAATGGCGGGATTGGGATCGTCCAAGCGGCCTAAGGCATTCAAACGAGGGGCAATCTGGAAACCAACCGTTTCTTCTGTTACTTCGTTGGCGCCAATCCCAGCCATGTCCAGCATTTCTTGTAAACCAATGCGCTGAGTATGTCCCAACATTTCCAGACCATACTGAACCAAGATACGGTTCTCATCTGTCAAACTGACCATATCTGCAATGGTACCAATAGCGACCAAATCAAGCAATTCCACTTGCACTTCTTCTAACAGGGCACAAGCCAACTTGAAAGCCACTCCACAACCAGCCAAATATTTGAAAGGATAATCCGCATCTGGATGTTCAGGATGGACAATCGCATAGGCATCAGGTAGGGTTTCAGGCATGGAATGATGGTCAGTCACAATGACATCCACTCCCATAGACTGGGCTAGTTCAATAGCCTCGTGACCTGCAACCCCATTATCCACCGTCACAATCAAGGAAATTCCTTCTTGCTCAATAAAGTATTTATAGACACTGGCATTAGGTCCATAGCCATCAGTAAAACGATTTGGCAAATAAACACGGCACTCAGCACCAAGCTGTTCCAAACTTTCCTTAACAATAGAAGCTGAAGTCATGCCATCCGCATCATAGTCTCCATAGACGAGAATATTTTCCCCTTCTTCAATGGCCTGACGAATACGAGCCACTGCCTTGTCCATATCATGAAGCAGATAAGGATCGTGCAAGTCCTCCAGGGAAGGTTCTAAAAACTTCTTTAGACTTTCTTGGTTCTGAATCCCTCTCTCAAACAATAAGCGAGCTACTTCAGGACCCAGTCCAGCCTTCTTGGCTATTTTTGTAAAATCCGCATCTTCTACCTGCGGGGCAAACTGCCATTCATAAGTAGGAGTTATCAAAAAGACATCCACTCTTTCTAAGAATTCTATTGCTTCATTATAACATGATTTAGACGTTTTCTCTATCCAGATTGCTTTTTTATAAAATTTTAGTGAATTTTTTCAGATATGATTTGACAATGCCATTCTTTTGGTGTAGAATCATGTTATAAAATCTAACACAAAGGAGATTCCTTATGGCTTTAGTAGAATTTGAACACGTCGAAAAATATTACGGAGACTACCACGCACTCCGCGACATCAATCTCCGTTTTGAAAAAGGACAAGTTGTTGTCCTCCTTGGTCCTTCTGGTTCCGGGAAATCCACTCTTATCCGCACCATCAATGGTTTAGAGGCTGTCGACAAGGGAAGTCTTCTAGTCAATGGCCACCAAGTTGCTGGTGCCAGCCAGAAAGATTTGGTGCCTCTTCGTAAGGAAGTCGGCATGGTTTTCCAGCATTTTAACCTCTATCCGCACAAAACAGTGTTAGAAAACGTAACACTAGCACCCATAAAAGTTCTAGGAATTGATAAAAAAGAAGCTGAAAAAATAGCTCAAAAATATCTGGAATTTGTAAATATGTGGGACAAGAAAGATTCTTATCCAGCCATGCTTTCTGGTGGACAAAAACAACGGATTGCCATCGCACGTGGACTCGCTATGCATCCCGAACTCCTCCTCTTTGATGAGCCAACATCTGCTCTTGACCCTGAAACCATCGGCGATGTTCTAGCAGTTATGCAAAAATTAGCCCACGAGGGTATGAATATGATTGTCGTTACCCATGAAATGGGCTTTGCCCGTGAAGTTGCTGACCGCATCATCTTTATGGCTGACGGAGAAGTTTTGGTTGATACGACAGATGTCGATGACTTTTTCGACAATCCAAGCGAACCACGTGCCCAACAATTCCTCAGCAAAATTATCAACCACGAAAGTGATAAAGTCAAATAAGGAGGCGCCTATGAAAAAGAAACTCTTTTTATCAGCATTATTGATTAGCCTTTTCGGCCTTGCTGCTGCAAAACCAGTCCAGGCTGATACTAGTGTCGCAGACATTCAAAAGAGAGGCGAGCTAGTTGTTGGTGTGAAACAAGATGTTCCCAATTTTGGCTACAAAGATCCCAAGACGGGGACCTATTCTGGTATCGAAACAGACTTGGCCAAGATGGTCGCTGATGAGCTTAAGGTCAAGGTTCGCTATGTTCCTGTTACAGCGCAAACTCGTGGACCGCTCCTAGATAATGAACAGGTTGACATGGATATTGCAACCTTCACCATTACAGACGAGCGCAAAAAACTCTATAACTTTACCAGTCCCTACTACACAGATGCTTCTGGCTTTTTGGTCAATAAATCTGCCAAAATCAAAAGTATTGAGGACCTAAACGGCAAAACCATCGGAGTTGCCCAAGGTTCCATTACCCAACGCTTGATTACCGAACTAGGTAAAAAGAAAGGCCTGACCTTTAAATTCGTCGAACTTGGTTCCTACCCAGAATTGATTACTTCCCTTCATGCTCACCGTATTGATGCCTTTTCCGTTGACCGCTCGATTCTATCTGGCTACATCAGCAAACGCACAGTACTACTAGATGATAGTTTCAAGCCATCTGACTACGGTATTGTTACCAAGAAATCAAATACCGAGCTCAACGACTATCTTGATAACTTGGTTACCAAATGGAGCAAGGATGGTAGTTTGCAAAAACTTTATGACCGTTACAAACTTAAACCATCTAGCCATACTGCAGATTAAGGAGGACACCCTATGACAGATTTATCATCTTGGACAGCCTATTTTCAGGATTTTGGCCAATTTTTCAATGGTTTCCTCTTCACCCTTGCCCTAGCAATTGGATCCTTTATCCTCGCTATGGTCTTGGGCATCTTCTTTGGAGCTATGTCAACCAGCAAACGTCCAATTTTGAGAATTTTAGCTCGTATCTTTGTAGAATTTTACCAAAACACTCCCCTCTTGGTGCAGTTTGTTATCGTTTTTTATGGCCTACCTCTTATCAGCGACCATATCATCATGATTCCGATCTATTGGACGGCTATTCTCTGCGTGGGACTCTATCACGGTGCCTATATCTCTGAGGTTATTCGTTCAGGGATTCAATCTATTCCTAGCGGTCAGATGGAGGCCGCCCTGTCGCAAGGTTTTACCTATATCAGTGCCATGCGCTTGATTATCTTGCCTCAGGCCTTTCGTATCATTCTCCCTCCTTTGACCAACCAAATCGTCAACCTCATCAAGAATACCTCGACAGTTGCTATCATCTCTGGAGTGGACTTGATGTTTGTGACCAAGTCTTGGTCAGCCCTCAACGGAAATTACATCCCAGCATTTTTAGGCGCTGCCCTTCTCTACTTTTCTCTTTGCTTCCCTGTTGCCCAGTTTGGTCGCAAGATGGAGCAAGCCAACAAAAAAGCCTATTCACTTTAGGAGGTTACTATGGAATCCATTTTAGAAGTTTTGACCCCAGATAACCTAGTCTTTATCTTTAAAGGATTTGGCTTGACCCTCTATATTTCTCTGATTGCCATCATCCTCTCTACTATCATCGGTACAGTTCTAGCGGTTATGAGAAATGGAAAAAATCCTATCTTACGCATTATCTCCAGCATTTACATCGAATTTGTACGTAACGTTCCCAATCTTCTCTGGATTTTCACCATCTTTTTGGTGTTCAAGATGAAATCCACTCCAGCAGGTATCACTGCCTTTACTCTCTTTACCTCAGCAGCCCTAGCTGAGATTATCCGAGGTGGTCTCAATGCCGTAGACAAGGGCCAGTACGAAGCGGGAATGTCGCAAGGATTTACTTCAGCCCAAATCCTCTACTACATCATTCTCCCACAAGCCATTCGTAAAATGCTGCCAGCCATCATTTCTCAGTTTGTAACCGTGATTAAGGATACCAGTCTTCTCTACTCTGTTATCGCCCTACAAGAACTCTTTGGAGCCAGCCAAATTCTCATGGGCCGTTATTTTGAACCAGAGCAAGTCTTCAGTCTTTATATTCTGATTGCCCTCATCTACTTCAGCTTTAACCTAGCAATTTCTAGCCTGTCTCATATGCTAGCAAAACGTTGGCAACAAGCCGCAGAATAAATTTTCATCACTAATAGAGCAAAATAACAAAAAGCAAACAAACCAATCCTAATTTAGGAAATTGATTTTGTTTGCTTTTTATTTTATCTTGAACACACAATATAAGTGCACCTCAAAAGTCAGATTTTCTATCTAACTTTTGGATACACTTATCTTACAATACTATTCTATTACTATTCTAAATTATCAAAATATCTATCAATTTTATTTCTCTTTAAACGATGACTTAATTGTTACAAGGCCAAGCAAGCTCAAAATAGTAATACCAACTAGTTGATACAATTCATTTTTCTCTGTTCCCGTATTAGGTAGAGTATTTCCATTTTGTTTCAATTCAACTTCTTTAGAAATTTCTTTTACAGAAACTTTTGATTGATTTTCAACTTGCTTTTGTTCTAATGGCTTAACTTTTAAATCCTTTTCTTTTACTGTATATATTTGTCTTTTTTGTCCTGCTGATTCATCTAAACCATTGATTGGGGATTTATATTTAGGAAAATCTAATTTCTCAGTATTCCCTAGCATACTTAAGGGAGCACGATATTCTGGAATATTAACAACCGGTGCATCACTAGGCGATACCCCTCCGTTAAATGCTGGGACTTCTAACACTTCCGGATTCCCTACCATACTTAAAGGAGCACGATATTCTGGAATATCAACAACCGGTGCATCGCTAGGCGATACCCCTCCGTTAAATGCTGGGACTTCTAACACTTCCGGATTCCCTACCATACTTAAAGGACCACGATATTCTGGAATATTAACAACCGGTGCATCACTAGGCGATACCCCTCCGTTAAATGCTGGGACTTCTAACACTTCCGGATTCCCTACCATACTTAAAGGAGCACGATATTCTGGAATATCAACAACCGGTGCATCGCTAGGCGATACCCCTCCGTTAAATGCTGGGACTTC
>NZ_RJOG01000044.1:0-5243 GCF_003942965.1 Streptococcus mitis
AGCATAGACTTATTTATTTTTCAAGAAAATTATAGTTTTTCGGAAAGATGTTATAGAGCTTTTTAAAAAAGACTTAGACCTGTGTAAAACGAATCTAAATCTTTGGAGTTATTATTGTGAATCATTAGCTAGTGCTTTTTCTAGTTTCCAAATACTAAACCAGAATGAAATAGTCAACAGAATAAGGAAAATAAAAAAGAGATTATCAGTAACGAAACTTCTGTTCATTCTGCATAGCTGAAGAGCTATATAAGGAGCTATGAGATACAAAATACATTGTATAATTGCTATTGTTTTCTTTTTCATGATTTTAATCTTACTGTACAGATTTGATACAGTAAACTCCTTTCTAGCTTTATGCTTTATTATTTCTAACTTGATTATAGTCTTATTTTTACCAAAGTTCAATTATTTGTATGTGAAATATCTTATCTGTAAAAAATAACCGATTCTATTGCTGAGAATCGGTTTTCTAATATATTTAATTAAGAAGTTTGTTTTTACATAATTTATGTTATGTAAAAACTCCTACAACAACAAATCTTTTATTTTTCCAATTTCACTTTTTGGAATAACTAGGTGAATCATATCTCCGAGATACATTCTGGTTGAGCCGTTAACTGTTTGGCTCTTGCCATTATGGACTTGGGTGGTGATGAGTACGTTATGTGGTAAGTTGAGTTCGTGAACTTGTTTTCCTGCTATTTTATCTGAAACAGGGATTTCAATGAGAGTGACTTCTCCTTCATCTGTCGCTTCTTCTGGCAGCATTTTTTCCAACATAGCTTCATAGACTGGTGCACCCTTGAGTAGATCCATGATGATGTAGGCAACCAAGGTCACTAATCCAAGTGGCATGAGATTGCGAATATCTCCTACCATTTCGGTTACCAGAATCATAGCAGTTAAGGGAGCCTTGGATATTGCTCCAAAATAGCCACTCATTCCTAGAATGACAAATATAGGGAATTGCTGCTGACTGACAAGTCCAAGATTGACACAAATAACACCAACTAGAGCTCCAAGTAAGGAGCCAAGCGCTAAAATTGGTAGGAAAATTCCTCCTGGAAGGCCACTTCCATAACTAATCATGCTCCAAACAAAGCGAATCAAAAAGTAAAATAATAGAACTTGGAAACTAAAATCTTGTTCAGTTAAGGAAAGAACCAGCTGATTTCCACCACCAAGGATTTGTGGTAAGAAGATTCCGACTGGGATGATGAGAATGAAAGCCAGAATTGGATAATAAGCTCTATCCAAACGGATTTTTTGACCAAGCCAGTCATAAACTCTACCAACATTGAGCACAGCTTTCTCATAGATAAAACCAGATAGTCCAAGAAAAATCCCCATAAGGAGGTAAATCCAATACTGGTCTAGGGTCATGAGTGGGATGTTGTCTGGCATGTCCAGTACGGGTGTTAAGCCAAATATGAGTAGTGAGACAAAGTTTGCTACGAGACTAGCTGCGAGAGTAGATACCCAGAAAAAGCGTGAAAAATGGTGATAAACTTCTTCTACCACAAAGAGAAGTCCTGCAATAGGAGCATTAAAGGCTGCGGCTAATCCTGCTGCAGCTCCACTTGCAATAAGGGAACGTTCCTCAACTGGACTGGATTTGAGCCACTTAGCAATTCCTTTACCGCCGACAGCTCCAAGTTGAATACTTGGTCCTTCACGCCCCAGCATGAGTCCGCTGGCAATTGCAAGAATTCCTAGAACATATTTTTTCCAAAGAACACCCCACCAGTTGAGGGTCATGAGTCCCTTTAATTCAGCTTCGACTTGAGGAATTCCTGAGCCTTTGATATCTTTTTCTGACCGTGTTAATTTCGCACTGAGCCAACAAACTATTAAATAAAATAGACCAATGATAAAAAGATTGCGCACTAGGTGCGCTTGATCTTGATAAAGTCCTTGTATCAGGTGGAAGCCTTTTTCGATTAAAAACCGAAAAGATCCAACGATAATTCCAACAACGAGACCAACAATGATTCCTCGTCCAACTTGGGATAATATAGTACTTGAGGCAAAGGCAAATTCTTTCTTGGAGCTGAGTGTTTCTGACTGTTCCTCCATAATCATTCCTTCTAACTTAACTTTCTTTTTCTCCCAAAACCAGTGATTTAACGGGTTCAAAGCTGGTTCGGTGAATTGGGGTAACTCCTAGTTTTGTGAGGCCTTCCAGGTGTTTAACTGTTCCATATCCTGCATTAGCAGTAAAGTCATAGCCAGGGAACTGCTGATCGTATTCCTTCATCAATTCATCACGTGTCACCTTGGCTATTATAGAAGCTGCTGCAATCGAGAGGGAATTAGCATCACCTTTGATGATGGAGGTTTGTGAAATGGGTAATTCCAGTTTCATGGCATCTATCAAAAGGTGCTCAGGTTGAGGACTGAGCTGGGAAATTGCTTCCTGCATGGCCAGTTTGGTTGCTTCATAGATATTGACTTGGTCGACGACCTGATTATCCATGATACCAATTCCGATTGACAAGGCTTGGTCCTGAACGGCTTGGAAAATCTCCAGATGTTTCTTTTTAGGAATTTTCTTGCTGTCGTTGAGACCTTTGATTTTACAATTTTGAGGTAAAATAACGGCTGCAGCGACTACAGGCCCAGCCAGAGGACCACGACCAACCTCGTCAACACCTGCTATCAAGGTCAATCCTTGCTTGTAAAGTTCTTTTTCGTAGGAAAGCATGGATTCCAAACGAAGATCCTCATCCAATTCTGCCTGAATGGCTTTTTTACGCTTGCTTATTTCCTTTTGAACTCCAGAACGATTATCCTGCTCGAGTTCTAAAAAAATAGGGTTATCTAACTCCTTGACAGTAGCAAGGAGTTCTTTGATTTCTTTAATCGTCGCCATCGAGGTCTTCCAATGTATCTAAGGTATAGTTACCAAGTTTGCCATCACGGACTTCCTTCACGAAGAGACTGTAGAAACGGTCATAGTCATCACGGAAACCGAGGGCACGGGTCATATCCATAATAATAACAGGCGCTTCTTCCTCAATTTTCATTTGTTTAAAGCGTTCGGCCAGCTTTTCTGGATAATGTTCTTTGAAATAATTGAGACCAAAAATGGTTACCTCATCCATAGGAAGCAACTGGTCTTTGATAGCTCCAGTCAAGGCCAACTTAAGAGCTACAGTTTCATCCTCAAATTTAGGCCAAAGAATCCCTGGCGTATCTAAGATTTCCAAGTCTTTGTTAGTTTTGAGCCATTGTTGACCTTTGGTCACACCAGGCTTGTTGCCGACAACTGCAATCTTTTTACCAGCCAAACGATTCATGAGAGTGGATTTACCAGCATTTGGAATCCCAATAATCATGGTACGCAAGGTTTCAATCTTGATACCACGTTCTTTCTGACGAGCAATCTTATCAGCCATGAGTTTTTTAGCCGCATCTGTTACAACTTTTACAGTCACTTGCTCTTTGGAGTTGATAGCTAACGTCTGGATTCCTTGTGATTCAAAATATTGACGCCATTCCTTGGTCATTACTGGATCGGCCAAGTCTGCCTTGTTTAAAATCAAAAGTTTTGGTTTGTCACCAACAATTTTGGTCAACATAGGATTTTGACTAGATAGAGGTAAGCGTGCATCCACCAAAATCGTCACAAAATCAACAAATTTTAAATTCTCCTGCACCTGTCGACGCGCTTTAGACATGTGACCAGGAAACCATTGAATAGTAGCCATTGAGTTTTTTCCTTTCATAGCAAGGGTTTAGAGCCCCTATTTTATTTTACTATTGTTTGAACATCAAGGAGTTTTCAAATGAATAATGTACAAACAGTTCTTGTTTTATAACATAGAAATCTACTTTATATTATATCATGACTTCTTTATTTTGTCCGCTTTTGCTTCAGGATTAAATAGTGTTCCAAACTATTAAATCATTATAAAAAATTAGAGAAGACATGTTTGTCCTCTCCATCAACTTTTTATTACTCGTCAAATAATTTCTCCAACTGTTTGGTTGCTGAGTCAATCTCGTAGCCGTTTTGTTCGATCAGCTGTTTCACCTTTTCTGTATCAAGCTCCCGATGATCTCTGAACGACAAAATCTTATCCGCCCAATCTTCAAGAGAATCCTGCAAAGACAGGCTGTTATCATAATTGTCCAGTATTCTTGCATATGGTAGATGATTTGCTGTTACAACAGGTAATCCATTTGCTTGCGCTTCAATAAGTACAATTGGCAAGCCCTCAAAATGAGATGGGAAGAAGAAAACATCTAGAAGATTTAGCATTTTTCCGACATTAGTGGTCAAGCCTGTAAAGATGACTTTGTCTGCTACTCCATATTCTTTTGCCACATTTTCTAAAAATTCAGTATCTCCTCTTCCGATAAATACTAGACGAGAATTCGGTTCTTTTTTGACGATTTCAGAAAAAACCTTCACACAAAAACTTTGATTTTTTTGTTTTTCATATAAACGAGAAACTTGTCCTACGACTAAACAATCTTCTGGAATACCATATTCCTTTCGAAGTTGGGCTTGCATTTCTTGATTATATAAAAACTTTTCTACCTCAATGGCATTATGAATCACTAAAGCTTTTTCTCTTTCTTTTCCATGATAAAAATGGTTCAACGCTTCTGTTCCGCAGGCCCAAAAATCGGTCGCATACTTGCCGACAAAAAGACGATTGACTGGATGAACAAAGCGGTAAAATTTATCTGCTGTTGCACAATGTCCATGAACAATTCTTTTTTCGATTCCGTATTTCTTTGCTAATTTTAAAAATTCTAGATGAGTCAGACCGTTTTGATTGGACCATAAAATATCATAACGATGAGCATTCTCCTTAAAGAAACGATCCCATTCCTTTAATGCCTGTTTCATATGAGGTCTTAACTTAGGGATTCTATGAACGACGAGAGGATTGTGGCAAAGCTTTTTAAAATGTTCACTAAATTCAACATCTTCAGGGCCTTGTAGTAGAAATTCCAGTTCAAATTCAGAGGTATCAATATGATTATAAAAATCTACCACAATTTTTTCTAACCCACCAACATCTGGAACCAATCCACACACTAGTATTCTTTTCATTGATTTTCTCCTTATTTTTTAAACTTTAACACTTTTTGAATCACAAGGAATCCAGACGTTAGCTATCAACTCCAAAGAGCAAGTGACTGTAAAAGTTGTAACAGATGCGGCTAAAAAACTCATGGCTGATAAGATTGCTCGTCAGAAAGAACGTGGTATCAAGATTGAAACC
>NZ_RJOG01000045.1:0-4552 GCF_003942965.1 Streptococcus mitis
GCAAGTACCAGTGCTTCAGCATCGGCAAGTACTAGCGCGTCAGCTTCAGCAAGTACCAGTGCGTCAGCCTCAGCAAGTACAAGTGCATCGGCTTCGGCATCAACCAGTGCGTCAGCTTCAGCAAGTACCAGTGCATCAGCCTCAGCATCGACAAGTGCTTCAGCTTCAGCGTCAACAAGTGCATCGGCNTCAGCAAGTACTAGTGCATCGGCTTCCGCATCGACAAGCGCATCGGCCTCAGCAAGTACCAGTGCTTCAGCTTCAGCAAGTACCAGTGCTTCAGCTTCCGCATCAACAAGCGCGTCGGCCTCAGCAAGTACCAGTGCATCAGCTTCAGCAAGTACCAGTGCTTCAGCTTCAGCATCAACAAGTGCCTCGGCTTCTGCAAGTACCAGCGCGTCAGCCTCAGCAAGCACAAGTGCCTCGGCTTCAGCAAGCACTAGCGCGTCAGCATCGGCAAGCACNAGCGCCTCGGCCTCAGCAAGTACTAGCGCGTCAGCATCGGCATCAACCAGTGCGTCGGCTTCAGCAAGTACCAACTCTTCAAATTCAGTAAACCATTCGAACTCACAAGTTGGAAATATTTCTGAATCTACAGGTAAATCACAAAAAGAATTACCAAATACAGGTACTGAGTCATCAAGTAGAACGACCCTACTTGGAGCTCTAG
Organism: Streptococcus mitis; assembly: GCF_003942965.1. Classification (GTDB taxonomy): domain Bacteria; phylum Bacillota; class Bacilli; order Lactobacillales; family Streptococcaceae; genus Streptococcus; species Streptococcus mitis_BH. The sequence goes on from NZ_RJOG01000045.1 coordinate 671, forward strand.
CTGCTTTGACTGGAATTGGTCTAGTTGCGAAACGTCGTAAACGTGATGAAGAAGAGTAAGACAACCTATAAAATTAGGATAAGCTAACTCGCACACATAAATCATAGAAACCCCTTGAAAAAGTAGAATTTTCAAGGGGTTTTTACTATTATATAGCTGAAATTTTGACTAAAAAATTGTATAATAAATATAAGGAGAAAATCGCTAGTGGATGATAAAATAACGGTTGTTGTACCGGTATACAATGTGGAAAACTATCTAAGAAAATGCCTAGATAGTATTATTGCTCAAACATATAAAAATATTGAGATTATTGTCGTTAATGATGGTTCTACTGATACTTCAGGAGAGATTTGTAAAGAATTTGCAGAAATCGATTACCGAATTATCTATATAGAACAAGAAAATGCTGGCCTGTCTGCTGCACGAAACACCGGTCTGGAAAATATGTCCGGAGATTATGTGACCTTTGTGGATTCAGATGATTGGATTGAGTTAGATTATGTAGAAACTCTATACAAAAAAATAACACAGTATCAGGCAGATATTGCAGTTGGGAATTACTATTCTTTCAACGAAAGTGAAGGAATGTTCTACTTCCATATATCAGGAAACTCCTATTACGAGAAGGTATATGATAATGTTTCCATATTTGAGAACTTATATGAATCCCAAGAAATGAAGAGTTTTGCTTTGATATCTGCTTGGGGTAAACTTTATAAGGCAGATTTGTTTAAGCACTTACGTTTTGATATAGGCAAGTTGGGAGAAGATGGTTACCTCAATCAAAAGATTTATTTATTATCCGAGAAAATCATTTATGTAAATAGAGGGATTTATTCATATAGAGTTAGAAAAAATAGTCTGTCAAAGGTTTGGACGGAAAAGTGGATGCATGCCTTGGTTGATGCCATGTTCGAACGCATTACGCTACTAGCTAATATGGGTTACCCTTTAGAGAAGCATTTGGCGGTTTATCGTCAAATGTTGGAATTCAGTCTCTCCAACGGTCAAGCTAGCGGCTTATCTGACACAGTAACATATAAAGAGTTTGAAATGAAACAAAGGCTTTTACATCAGCTATCGAGACAAGAGGCGAGTGAAAAGAAAGCCATTATACTAGCAGCAAACTATGCCTATGTAGACCAAGTTTTGACGACGATCAAGTCTATTTGTTATCATAATCGTTCGATTCGTTTTTATCTCATTCATAGCGATTTTCCAAATGAATGGATCAAGCAAATAAATAAGCGCTTAGAAAAGTTCGATTCAGAAATTATTAATTGTCGGGTGACTTCTGATCAAATTTCACGTTATAAAACGGATATTAGTTACACTGTTTTTTTACGCTATTTCGTAGCTGATTTTGTAAAAGAAGAAAAGGCCCTCTACTTGGATTGTGATCTAGTCGTAACGAAAAATCTCGATGATTTGTTTGCAAGTGACTTACAAGATTATCCTTTGGCTGCTGTTAGAGATTTCGGGGGAAGAGCCTATTTCGGTCGTGAAATTTTTAATGCTGGTGTTCTATTGATCAATAATGTTTTGTGGCAACAAGAGAATATGACTCAAAAGTTGATTGATTTGACCAATGAATGGCATGATAAGGTGGATCAGGCAGATCAGAGTATCTTGAATATGCTTTTTGAACATAAATGGCTGGAATTGGACTTTGATTATAATCACATTGTCATTCATAGGCAGTTCACTGATTATCGATTGCCTGTAGGTCAGGATTATCCTGGTATTATTCATTATCTTTCACATCGTAAACCGTGGAAAGATTTGGCATCCCAAACCTATCGTGATGTTTGGTGGTACTATCATGGCCTTGAATGGACAGAGTTGGGACAAAATCATCATTTACATCCATTACAAAAATCTCATATTTATCCTATAAAGGATCCTTTCACTTGTCTCATCTATACAGCCTCAGACCATATTGAACAAATTGAAACATTGGTTAAATCCTTACCAGATATTCAGTTTAAGATAGCAGCTAGAGTAATAGTTAGTGATCGATTAACTCAGATGACGATTTATCCAAACGTGACCATATTTAACGGAATTCACTACTTGGTAGATGTCGATAATGAATTGGTAGAAACCAGTCAAGTACTTTTAGATATAAACTATGGTGAAAAAACAGAGGAAATTCTCGATCAATTTGCAAGACTTGGCAAACCTATTTTATCCTTTGAAAATACCAAATCTTACGAAGTAGGTCAGGAGGTATATACTGTTGACCAAGTTCAAGCAATGATAGAAAAATTAAGAGAAATAAGCAAATGAAGAAAAATCATCTATTAGGAGATGCTCTGATTTTGACGGTTAGTGATCAGATTGAAGAGTTGGATTATCTCCTTGACAAATTGCCAGATATCTGTTTTCATATTGCAGCGCCTGTTCAGTTTTCCGAGAAAATTCGTAACTTAGAAACGAACTATAATGTCCGTCTCCTAACGGTTACAAATGAAGAACAGCTAAACTTTCTAGTCAATACATGTGACTTTCTATTAGATATTAATCATTTTCAAGAAGTGGATGCTATTGTCTCAAGGTTTGTGCAGGCTGGAAAAACTGCCTTTGCATTTGACAATACAGCACATGGAGATCAGGGGCAGGAAGTTTTTCTATCAAGTGCACCAGATAAATTGGTTTCTAGAGTGAGAGACTATCTGAATGAAATCAGAGTAGGCACCAATCATCAAGAAAAAATCATCCAAGATGGGACTTGGAATGTCTTTCAAATCGATGATAAGGGCAACTTGGTTGTAGGAGCCAATGTCATCTGTAGAAATTTTGAAAATTTTCATATCTCTTCGGGTAAGTTAATACTGCATGATGGTGTTTTTATCAATAACTCATGTAGTTTTAACTGTATGGAAAGAATTGAAATCGGAGCAGGTACCATGATGGGGGAGGGTGTTCGTTTTTATGATCACGACCATATTTATACCGCTGAAAAAATCGAAAAGTGGCAGTGGACTACAGCTCCGATTAGAGTTGGACGAGATTGCTGGATTGGAAGTAACGTCACGATTTTAAAAGGAGTGACGATTGGGGACAATACCATTATCGGAGCAGGTTGCCTCATACGCAATGATATTCCAGCAAACAGTGTGGTTTATAATGATGGGCATCTTTCTGTAAAAAGAAGAGATTAAACGGGAAATAGAATAAATCAAGGCTAGGTAAGTTAGTATATGGGGAATGAATTAATCAGTATTGTAGTTCCTATCTACAATGTTGAAAATTATTTGAGACAGTGTTTGGATAGTATTCAGAATCAAACTTATAAAAAGTTTGATTGCATTATGGTTAATGATGGATCCACGGATAGCTCACAACAAATAGCGGAAGAATATCTAACAGATAGTCGTTTCAAACTAATCAATCAATCTAATAAAGGTTTAAGTGGGGCTAGAAATACAGGGATTAATCATATTAGAGAAGAGTCTATTTTTGTAGCTTTTGTAGATAGTGATGATTATATTTATCCTGATTTCTTAGAAACTTTAATAGAACACATTGAAGATGATGTTGATATTATAGAAGGAATGATTGAAAATTTCCATGATGAAATAAAAGTGGATAGAGTCTGTCATAATTTTGAGAAAAAAATATTAATAACCAAGGATGACAAATTGGGAGAATTGGCATTAAATGAGCTGAGAGTTAGCGTTTTTCCAAAATTGTTTCGAAAAAGTTTATTAACAGAAGATTTTTTTCCAGAGGGGTGGATATTTGAAGATTTAGCAGTTATTCCCGAGTTGGTAAGTCATTCAGGAAAATGGATTAAATTACCAAAAGTTATCTATGCTTACAGGATTCGTCCAAATTCAATTACTACTAAAGAGTTTTCAGAAGAAAAATTAGATG
>NZ_RJOG01000046.1:0-4471 GCF_003942965.1 Streptococcus mitis
ATACAAAAATTACTCCATAATCCGAAACATATTTTTTCTCTTCTGGTCGTTGTTCTACCGTCGAGTCATAAATAGTTAAGCTAGCAATTTGCCTTCCAACCCATTTGGAAAGAGAGTCTTCATTTACCTCAAATCGTTCCTGAGCTCTTTGTGCAAAATGATCCGTCCATGTATACTGTGGTGCATAAGAAAGTCCCATACTCTTTCTCCTCTCAGTGATTATTTCTTCAAGACTTCAAAAAGTAATTCAACTCCATCAGAATATACAACTACCTTGTCTCCTTTATTGAGACAACCATTGATGATTAACTCTGACAATGGTGTTTCAACTAATTTTGTAATACCTCTCCTAATTGGGCGAGCGCCGTTTTCAGGATCATATGTTTTTCTCGAAAGTAATTCGATTGCATCTTCGGAAAATTCCAGTTCATAACCACTATCCTTAATGATGTTTATTTCTTTTTCAAGTAATAATTTTGTAATTTGAAGAATTGATTCTTCCGTAAAAGGTTTAAAGGTTACAATTTCATCTATACGATTTAATAATTCTGGACGGAAAAAGTTTTGAACAGCTTCCATTGTCTGTTCTCGGATGGTTTGTTCAGATTGTTCTTGTGTTTCAACTCTTGAAAAACCAACCTTTTTATCTTTTTTAATGGCATTTAAACCTAAATTAGAGGTTAAAATAATAATCGTATCGGTAAAATCAACTTTTTGTCCCATAGCGTCCGTTAGGATACCATCATCAAAAACTTGTAACATTAAATCATAGACTTTAGGGTGAGCTTTTTCAATCTCATCCAATAGCACAACTGCTTTCGGATTTCTTTTAACAGCATTTGTTAAAACTCCCCCTCGACCAAATCCTTTGTAACCTGGAGGAGCACCAATTAATTTTGAAACTTCATGTTCTTGTTGGTATTCTGACATATCCAATCGAATAAGATCCTCTACTGAACCTGTTAGCTCTTCTGATAATATCTTTGCTGTTTCTGTCTTACCTACGCCACTAGTACCTAGGAACAAAAAGACTCCGATAGGACGTTTAGGATTTCTAAATCCTGTTTTTGAACGAATTACAGCTTCTGCAATCGAATTTGTAGCATCTGATTGACCAATAACTTTTTCTGCTAAAGTATTTTTTAAATTGGAAAGACGAAGTAACTCTTGTCCCTCTGCTTCTTTGCCAACCTTCATGTCTTGTTTCTTAACTTCAATACCTGCTTTTTGTTCTACTGCTTTTTTTATATCAACTTTTGAAATTTTAAGCTCATAATTACTAACAGTTAAGTTATTACGAGCTTCTAGAAATTCACTAAGTTTATTTTCAAGTCTTTCTCTTATTTCTTTTACAACCTCCTCATTGTATTCAATAGACTGCGCTTTTTCCAATTCTTCCTTTAACTCACTGACTTCATTTTGGTAATCTCTAATTAGAGTAACTTCTTGTTTAGCTTCAATACGGACCAAAGCACCGGCATTATCAATGATTGTAAAGGCGGAATCGGGAAGTTTTTCTCCTTTTAAATACTTCTTAGCAAGTCTCACCGCTAGTTCAATTGTATCTTGCTCAAAATTTACATGATGAAAATTTTCATATGCAGGTGCTATTGTCTCAACAATTTTCACTGTATCTTCGATACTTGGTTCCTCTACAATTACTTTTTCAAAGCGACGTACAAAAGCAGTGTCACCTGAAACATATGTATTCCACTCTGACGGAGTGGTTGCTCCAATAATTCGAAAATCTCCTCGTGCCATTAAAGGCTTGAATAAATCTGTTAAATATTTGGCTCTTCCTAACATATGAATTTCATCAACAAACAAGATAATATCTTTTTCCCGCTTTATTTCTTCTATGAATTTATTGATACCTTCACTTGTATAACCATTCAGTGTTGCATTCAGATCATTTAAACTAAACTGAAGTATTTTCTTACCCTTCAGAGATAAAACTTCATCTCTAGAGATACGCATAGCAATACCGTCTACAATAGCCGACTTACCAACGCCTCCATCTCCTAGTAGTACTACATTGTTTTTATCTCTACGTGTGAGGGCAATCTCCACTTTTCGAATCTCATCATCACGTCCGACAACCTCCATTAACTCTCCATTACGAGCCTTCAAAGTGATATCCGTAGCTATATCATTTAAAAGAGAGTAATCTGGATTTGATAATTTAGAGGAGATATGTGCTGCTCGTTTTTCTTTGCTGGCCCTATCTCTCTCCGCTTTTCCATCTGTTAGCACCCGGAATCTAAACCATGAATTTGTAAAAACATCTAGCAATCCATCTTCTGAGTAACTATTTCTACTACTTAACAAGTATTGTTTGTAAATCAATTGATTTGCATTTGTTTCCTGCTCTTGGGAAATTCCTGTTAGAATCCAATAAGAATCAATGACACCATCGGGAGAATTTTGCAAGCGCATCTCTTCAGCAAAATCAAAGATAGATTTCATATATTCAGACATTGGAAATTCATCACACTCAGCAAAATAGTAGGAAGAGGGAGCTTCTTTTATGATTTCTACAGGTGAAGAAGTAATTTGATTATGGATTATCTTTCTTTTAGAAAAAGCTACTAATTCTTCGCTCTCAATAGTGGTACGAGGTCTACTTCCAATCATTTTTCCATTAGCAAATTCCTTTAACAATTTGCCTTTTGTTAAAGAATAATATCCTAAAGCATATCCTATTCCTGTATCCTGTACATCCAATAGACTGAACAGAATATCCTGACTCTCTATTACTTTATACTCTTTTTGAAGAATACGATCAGGCAATGCTTTCAAAGCAAGTTTTAATTGGCGACTAACTTTATATTTTACAGTATGATTTTTTGACATGTAATTTCCCCTTATAATAATCTTTTTAGTGCTTCCTTAGCATTTTCATCAAGACATAGTGATTCTGAATACTCACCCTTTACATGCCAAGCAAGAAAATTTCCGTCTGCTAAGTGTCTTAAATCTGCTAAAGATAGCGAAATCATTTCACCACCAAAATAATCATCATGAAACTCTTCTACTTCTTCTATATTTTTAAACCATTCTATTTGAAACTCAGATTTCATATAAAAGTTACCCATCTATTGTTACCTTCTTTCCTTATCTGTATCTCTATTATAAACGAAGAGGTAGACAAAAAATGTCTACCTCTTCATTTTTTATAATTTTTTAATGTTTTTTCAAGAGATTCTTGTATTTCTTTAATCAACTCTGGAGGATATAAAAGAGTTACTGCTTCACCTTGTCCTAGAATCCATCGTTTGAGACCTGGAGTGTCTTGACTTGTAATTTTTACTTTTATGTCATCATAATTCTCAGAAAGAATTTCATGCTCTGGAAACTGATCTAAAACAATTTCAGCATTTCCTTTATAGATTAAAGTAACATCAATTTTTCTTCCTTCAAAAGCATCTACTTTCTGATTTCGGACATCCCCATCTCTATACTTATACCCATATGAAATCTGTGGTTTCCTTATATGAGATTTACTAAAAGTCTCAATTCTATCAACACGAAACGTTGTATACTTTTCATGTTTCAAATGGTAAGCAACCAGATAAAAATAGTGGGCATCATAATAGAGAGAAACAGGAAAAATGATGTGGCTTTTAACATCTTTCAACGGAGCTTTATATTTTATGTCGAGCATTTGTTCACTACGAATAGCTTCCGACAAAATCCAAATTGTGTCGATTCTATCCTTATCATTAGTCAGTGACTTATACTTTAAACGCTCACTTTCAATAATGGCTTTTACATCATTTTGTTCTTCAATTGAGAGCAAAGATAGAAGGTTATCGAGCAATGATTTTAGTTCGGATTTGTTTAGTGCACGATTCTCCAAAAGAATTTTTGAGATTACCAAAATATCCTTTTTATTAAAAGTTGTTTTACCAATCAGACGATAGGTATTATCTGAAGTATCGAACTTTATCTCTGTATTTGATATAAGCTGATCTTGCAAAAAATTTTTTAAGGTACTCATATATCTTTGTACAGTCCTATAATCAATCCCATATTCATCACTTAATTGAGCTTTTGATAGCCTCTCGCCTGCTTGTAAACGGAAAAAGATTGTTAAAAGTCGTTCTTGTGGTTTCATCATTAGTCACCTGATTTTCCTGAACTATTTTTATCGATATCACCTCGGAGTAATACGTCAGAAATTTCCTTAAAAGCAGTTTGTTTTAGATTTTCAAAAATATCTTTATAAATTTTATAATTTTTAATTGAAATTACATTACCAGAAGTTATCCCTCCACCCTGTTGTCCTGTTTGACAATAAAAGAAATGAGATTCAAGATCTTGCAAATAATCGTCTTTTACTCCAACTTCTTTAAATATTTTTTTAAACAATTTCTCCCAAGCTCTGTCATATTTACGAAAAATAAATACTGGTTTATGAGGTTTCTCATTTGATTTTTCATAATCTCCTAAATGCTTATAGATTCTTCTT
>NZ_RJOG01000047.1:0-3999 GCF_003942965.1 Streptococcus mitis
GTAGAAAGGAACGTGCAGTTAGAAAGGAGGAAAAAATAGGATACTATAATTCAGACTGAGATTTCTAATTAAAAATTGAAGAAGATTCTTTTATCAATAGTTTAGTAAGCTTGTTAGTTTATAGAGGGCAGGGGTATTTCTGTCCTCTATTTTAGAATATGGAATGCACTATGAAAAAATTATTTATACTCATATCCAACCTGCTTGCTAGTTTGTTCTTTGTTTGGGTATTTACCATTTGGACTGATACATATGTCTCCTATTATTACCCCAACGTTGTTGTACGTGATTCTTCCCCTGAAACAACTTTTCAGCATGTTGCTACACGCTTGGAAAAACTAGCAGAAGAAACGGATAGCTTTATTGCGATTCAACACCAAGATCCTAACTCAGAAGGTACTACAGTTTTTTCTTATACGACCTTTGGGGACGGAAAGTTGCCTGATGGGCTTCAGGAAAAAAATCTAGAAGATGCTCAAAGTAGTAGTGTTGAAACAAACTATTTTGTATTCGATGGAAACCTAGATATTCACTTGCTAAGGGAGGAGCTAAGTCAACTTGGCTTGACTAATATGCACCTGACAATTCCATCTAAACTATCTACGTTAATGGCTATCTTTAGTAACGGATTTCAGTTAATCGGTTTATTGATTTTCATCTTAACCTTTGGAGCACTGACTTTAATTAGTCAAATTAGCCAATTACGGTCGTCGGGCATTCGCCTCATTTCAGGAGAGAAACGGTGGTCCATTTTCCTTAGACCAGTTGGTGAGGATTTGAAAGGGATAGTTGTTAGTTTCAGTTTAGCTGGCGTGCTCGCCATTCTTATGCAAAAAATTCTGTCGCTTCCAACGCAATCCCTAATGACCATAGGAGAAGGCTTGCTCAGTTATAATCTCATCTTGTTGTCGATCTCCCTGTTTTTCGCTCAACTCTTCGCAGTTGGGATAAAAAAGATACACCTGATGCAGATTATAAAAGGGCAAGTGCCTGTCAGAGGAATCATTAGTTTGATTTTAATCGGTCAACTATTAGCGATTATTATTGTAACGCTGGGAATAGGGAGTAGCTTAAAGTATTCCCAAGCCTGGCAACAGCATCGGATTGGACAAGAGGCTTGGAGCCAGGAAAGGCAACTGATTACCCTATCAATCAGCCGTGAAGGAACGAGTCCTGGTTTTGATGAACAAGCTCAAAGGAAACTCAGAACTTGGTATCAATTGATGGATCTGGCTGTTTCAGAACAAAAGGCTTTCTTATCTAGACACCAGTTAATTGACCGTACTTTGCAAAATGGCATGGCTTCCTCCAAAAACTTTATAACCTCTACAGAATGGCACGATTACAACCCGAATGGCAATGTCCTTATCGTCACACCGCAATACTTGAAACGTCAAAACATTCCTGTAGATACAACTATTGAGCAAAAGATGAATCACCTTGATGTAGGGGAGTTTGTCTTATTGCTGCCTGAACACCTCCGTTCAGAGGAAGAACATTTTAAATCTGTTTTTGAAGACGACTTAACCAGTCGCATGTCTAGTCGAGATGAACGACAGCAAATGACTGCTACGGTAGGTTATTTGGAATCAGGTCAGGATCGTTTTGTGTATAATACGACCCCTATTTCTTACCAGCAGTTTTTGAAAGATCCAATCATCATTGTTATAACACCCCAATCAACTGGTCCACAGTCCGTTTTGTTTTGGGTAGACGCAGTACAGAACTACGTTCTCTTTAATCAATTGTCTGATGCCCAGGAGCTTATCCAGAGACAAGGCATTGAAAATTGGGTCTCAGAAATGCAAACAGGTTACCACAACTACATCACATTATTGGATAATATCCAGAGGGAACGTTGGGTAATGCTAGCAGGAGCTGTGCTTGGGATTGCAACTTCAATCTTGTTGTTTAACACTATGAATAGGCTCTACTTTGAAGAATTTAGACGTGCCATTTTTATCAAACGCATTGCAGGTCTCAGGTTCTTAGAAATCCATCGCACTTATCTCTTTGCTCAACTGGGTGTGTTTTTACTGGGATTTATTGCGAGTGTATTTCTTATGGTAGAGATAGTAGTTGCTTTCTTAGTCTCGTTACTCTTTACTGGTCTATCTCTTTTACAGTTACATGTCCAAATGAAGAAAGAAAACAAGATGTCCATGCTTGTTTTGAAGGGAGGTTAATATGATTGAACTTAAACAGGTGAGTAAATCTTTTGGAGAACGAGAGTTATTTTCGAATCTTTCAATGACATTTGAGGCTGGAAAAGTCTATGCCTTAATTGGTTCAAGTGGTAGCGGAAAAACAACCTTGATGAACATGATTGGGAAATTAGAATCTTATGATGGGACGATTTTTTACCGAGGTAAAGACTTGGCCAATTATAAATCGAGTGATTTTTTCCGTCACGAATTGGGCTACCTCTTCCAGAACTTTGGCTTAATTGAAAACCAAAGTATTGAAGAAAACCTTAAGCTAGGTCTCATTGGTCAAAAGTTGAGTCGGTCGGAACAGCGGTTGAGGCAAAAGCAGGCTTTAGAACAGGTCGGCCTGGCTTATCTTGACCTAGATAAGCGCATCTTTGAGTTATCGGGCGGAGAATCGCAACGGGTTGCCTTGGCAAAAGTTATCTTAAAGAATCCACCCCTTATTCTAGCAGATGAGCCAACAGCTTCAATAGACCCAGCAACCTCTCAGTTGATTATGGAGATTTTGCTATCTCTTCGAGATGATAATAGGCTAATCATTATCGCAACACATAATCCAGCAATTTGGGAGATGGCTGATGAAGTGTTTACGATGGATCTTCTGAAATAAAAATCCTTTTCAGATAAACTGTAAAAAATCTTAATAAATGAAAGTTTGGTAGATGATATTGGCTCTTTATCAACTGTAGTGGGTTGAAGAAAAGCTAAGCTCGAGAAAGGACAAATTTCGTCCTTTCTTTTTTGATGTTCAGAGCGATAAAAATCCGTTTTTTGAAGTTTTCAAAGTTCCGAAAACTAAAGGCATTGCGCTTGATAATTTTTTAATTGAATACATCATTTTGTTTTTTAGACGGTTAATAGATTTTGACCGTCTTTCTTAATATCGCCTTACCTATAATAAACTTATTAGAAATGTTTAATAAAACAATAAAGAAATATAAGAAAAAACAAAATATGAAATCTATTAAGGAAAATGAGATACATTTAGAATAAACAGTTTCCTAAAAAGTATATATAGAATAGTTTCATGTGCCAATTTGTCACATATTTAAAAATAAGAAAATAACTATATTATACTTGTTTTAGGAGACATTGGATGTTGAAAAGGATTAGAGATTTACGCGAGGATACTGATTTGACACAAGAGTATGTTGCAAAAACAATCTTAAATTGTACAAGATCAGCGTATTCTAAAATGGAATCAGGTACCAGGTTAATCTCTATAGATGACCTTATCAAACTTGCAGATTTTTATAATGTAAGTTTAGATTACCTTGTAGGTCGAGTGGATAATAAAGAAGACCATTATTCCAAAAAGTATTAGGTTAAGAAAGCACATTGACAATTGAATAGTCCAAAATGGTACTTTCCTCATTTGTGGAGCAGTTTTGAATGGCTCGCCATGATAAGAGCGATATTAAAACCATCAATAAAATAGAGCGATACTTTATATGCCATGATACAAATGATATACAATGATACTTCTGACCGTTCAGGCTGCCACCGTAAAAGAGCAGCAAGTGTAATTCTTATGATGACTTCATCAGTCATGCCATGGAGGTGAAAAAATCTAAGAAAGGAAGTAGTAAAATCATGGAAACAGTAAACTATAAAGATTTAGTTGCGATTGGTTTTCCAGAGCACACATCGAGAAATATTATTAGACAAGCAAAAAAGATTGCTGTAAAAAAGTTTGAAGAAGCTAGAAAAAATGATAAGAATGCGGTACAATTAGGATGTTCACCTTTCGATAATAAAAGGTTAGGCATTGCTCCTAAAAATATTGTAG
>NZ_RJOG01000048.1:0-3646 GCF_003942965.1 Streptococcus mitis
TAATCAGTTAGAAATCTATAAAGGGTTGAAGTTGAAAGAATTATTGTTTTAGGAAAAGATAATGATTATCATGATAAGTTAGAGATGATTATCAAGTATATCTGTTTCTAAATAGAAATTCTAAAAATCAGATAAAAGAAAAAGAATTTTCTATTCTTAAAGTGAATTTTTAAAAGATAAGAAAAATGAAATTACATTTAACGAATTTATACGGCATGGCTGGTGATAGTACGGTTATTCTAGCTCAAAATGCTGTTCAAAAGATAGCCNGTCAACTGGGATTTAGAGAAGTTGGTATCTATTTTTACAATATTGCTTCAGATAGTCCTTCTGAAATGAATAAACGTCTGGATGGCATCATGGCCAGTATTTCAATTGGAGATATCCTAGTCTTTCAATCTCCAACATGGAACGGATTTGAGTTTGATCGTCTCTTTTTCGATAAATTAAAGGACATGCAGGTTAAGATTATTTGCTTTATCCATGATGTTGTTCCCCTTATGTTTGATAGTAACTACTATCTCATGAAAGACTATATGTACATGTACAACCTATCAGACATTTTGATAGTCCCATCAGAGAGAATGAAAGAGCGCCTGATGGAAGAAGGCTTGACAACAAAGAAGATTCTCGTTCAAGGGATGTGGGATCATCCTCATGATTTGTCACTTTATACCCCATCCTTTAAGAAAGAGCTTTTTTTTGCAGGAAGTTTAGAGCGTTTTCCAGACTTACAAAATTGGTCTCAAGATACGCCTTTAAGAGTATTTTCAAATAAAGGAGAAGCAAGTTCCAATGCCAGAAATCTGAGTATTGAGGGATGGAAAAAAGATGAGGAACTTTTACTAGAATTATCAAAGGGTGGATTTGGCCTTGTCTGGGGAACTCATCAAAACGATGGAGAAAGTAACCAATACTATACTTTAAATATATCTCATAAGGTGAGTACCTATCTGACAGCTGGCATACCAGTCATTGTACCTAGTAGCTTGTCAACCGCTAAATTTATAGTAGATCAAGGCTTGGGCTTTATGGTGGATAGTCTAGAGGAAGTACATGCGATAATTGATAAAATGAATCTACAAGAATATCAAGAAATGACGAATCGGATAAAGACATTTAGCTATTTGTTAAAAGAGGGGTATTTCACTAAAAAGTTATTGGTAGATGCAATCTATCACTTGGGAATTGATTAAGGGAATGAAATGAACAAAACAATTGTACTAGCAGGGGATCGCAATTACACCAGGCAGTTGGAAACAACGATAAAATCTATTCTATACCACAATCGAGATGTTAAGATTTATATTTTAAATCAAGATATCATGCCAGATTGGTTTCGCAAGCCAAGAAAAATAGCTCGAATGTTAGGTAGCGATATAATTGATATTAAGTTGCCAGAGCAGGCTGTTTTTCAAGGTTGGGAAACTAAGGAATACATAAGTACAATGACTTATGCCAGATACTTTATTCCAGATTATATTCCTGAGGATAAAGTCTTATATTTAGATAGTGATCTTATCGTTAATCAATCTTTAGAAACATTATTTGATACTGATTTACAAGGGAATTTGTTAGCTGCTGTTTGGGATACGGATGGTATCACTTTTAATGCAGGAGTGATGCTGATTAATAATAAAAAATGGCGCCAAGAGAAATTAAAAGAACTACTAATTGAACAGTCCATTGTAACAATTAGGGAAGTTGAAGAGGGCCGTTTTGAAAATTTTAACGGTGATCAAACGATTCTGAATCAGGTTTGTTCTAATCAATGGTTAGAACTGGATAAAGAATTTAACCTTCAAGTTGGCCATGACACAACTGCATTTTATAATAAATGGGAAAATTATTTTAATGAGTTAGTACCTCCTAGTATCATACATTTTGTATCTTACAGAAAGCCATGGGCTACCTTGATAGCCAATCGTTACCGTGATTTATGGTGGCAATTCCATGATTTGGAGTGGACTCAAATCTTACAACATCATGTAGGAGAGTTTAAACTAATATCGCCTCTAGATAAGGAATTTTCTTGTTTAACCTTAACAAATTCCCAAGATTTAGAAGGAATAGAGGGCTTAGTCACAGCTCTTCCAGATGTGGTATTTCATATCGCAGCTTGGACAGATATGGGTGATAAGCTGATAAAATTAGCTGTACATGATAATGTGAGATTGTATCCACAGATTGTTCCTCCTGTATTAGATAAGTTGAAAAAGTTAACAAATCTTTATTTGGATATCAATCATGGTAGTGCAGATGGGAACTTTTTAAAATCTTTGAAAGAACAAGAAAAAACGCTATTAGCTTTTCAATTGACTCAGCATGGAAATTTAGGACAAATCGTTTTCGAAAATGAGAAAGTTTCCTTTATGGTTGATGCGATTAAAGATCTAAAGAAAAACGGGCATCTTACCTGTTTTCGACAACTTCCAAGTTTGACTTGTTTAACTTTTACGGCTTCTCAGGATATAGAACAACTGGATTACTTGGCTGAACACTTACCCAATGTTGTTTTTCAAGTTGCTGCTTGGACAGACATGGGGCCAAAATTATATGATTTATCTAATCGTTATCCTAATATTCAACTCTATCCAGCAATTTCAAGAGATAAGCTAGAAGAGTTGAAGGAAAAGATGGATGCTTATTTAGATATCAACCTACTGACTTCAACATCCGATATTGTTGCAGAAATGGCTCATCTATCTAAACCTATACTAGCCTTTTATAAATCTCAAAATGGGAACAATGGCCAAAGGTTGTATTCTAGTGAACATCCTGAACGAATGTTGGCTGATTTGCAAAAATTGATAAATAAGGATATGCTAGAAAAACCACTTGATACAATCCAGGTGAAAGGGATAGATGAAACCTTGGATTATATTATTGAACATAATTCTTCTTTAGTTCGTTTTGGAGATGGGGAAATCAATATGCTTGCAGGGCATTCTATTCCCTACCAGGATTATGATGAAGAGTTGGTTTCAATCATGAGAGATATTATCGGCCAGGAAAGTAGAGAAGATTTAGTCGTGTGCCTGCCTGATGCCTTTACAGATCGTTTCAGGTTTACATCATGGGCGATTCCATTTTGGAAAGATCACATGGACCATTATATGGATTTTTACAGAGAGTTATGTAGTGTTTCATGGTATGGCTCAACCTTTGTATCTCGACCTTATATCGATTTTGAAGACAAGAGTCAAGCTAAATCCCAATTTGAAAAATTGAAAAGTATCTGGAAAAACCGTGACTTACTGATAGTTGAAGGAGCGACCTCTCGTTCAGGTGTAGGGAATGATTTGTTCGATGAGGCAAATTCTATCAAGCGAATTATCTGTCCTTCTCATAGTGCCTTTTCTAGAGTTCATGAAATTGAACATGAAATTGAAAAGTATGCTGCTGGTCGCTTGATTTTATGTATGCTTGGGCCTACAGCAAAAGTTTTAGCCTATCATTTAAGTCGAAAGGGTCACCAAGTCTTAGATATTGGGCATATTGACTCCGAGTATGAGTGGATGAAGATGGGTGCTAAAACCAAGGTTAAATTTTCACATAAACATACAGCAGAGTATAATTTTGATCAAGATATTGAGTTCATTGAGGATGAAACCTATAATAGTCAGATTGTTGCAAGGATATTAGA
>NZ_RJOG01000049.1:0-3607 GCF_003942965.1 Streptococcus mitis
CCCTCTCTCTCTCTCTTTCCTCCCCCTTTTCTCCTCCCTCGCTCTTCGTCTGCATCAAGTCAGATAGATCATCACTCATTAAAATCCAAGGATTAGATTCATCATCAATGCTAATTCCCTGACTATCTTGATAGCGATAGAGTCGAGATAATAGATTAGCACCTCTTTCTTTCACAATTTCAATTTTTAAAGTCAATTCATAATCTTCAACAGGATTAAGCATTTTATCTTCTCCTACAATATCGACATAAGATACATTAAACTTCTGACAAATGATGTCAATTAATTCCGTAGAGACTGAACTCGTTCCATTTTCATAACGACTCAGACTATTTCGTGAAATACCTACAATTCGGGCAAAGTCGTCTTGTGTTAAGTCATGTGTTTTACGTAAGGATTTTATGTTCTTTCCAATCATGGCAAACTCCTTTATTTTTATAATTCAATTATAGCATAAAAAAGCATAATGCACCAAAATTGGTGCGTTATTGACTATTTTTCCTAAATCTCTCTAAATTCTTCTCCAATTGTTCCTTATGAAGTTGATTCTTAGCTTCTTTTAATGTGTCATCCAAAGTTTCTTCTCTGTAAGTTGCTTCTGTTTTTAGTTCTTCTGATCCTTGATCTGGAGTGAAAATGATATCTAGCAATCGGTCTATTTTTTCAAGATCTTGGACAGACATATCAGATAGTCTATGAATTAGCTTCTTAAATACATCACTATTGTCGTGGTTTTTCTTAAAAAGTTTTGTAAACATCTATAACCTCTCAAAAAAAGCAGCCTTTTAAGACTGCTTAGTGTAATTCGGAAATCGCATCATAAATGGACTGCAATTTCTTATTGTTTTTATTCTTTGTGTCGATCAACGTATGTAGCTCTTCAATTTTCTTTTGACTACTTTGAATATCGCTATTGTTATCTGCAATCAGCCTTTTAAGATGTTGCTGATAACTTGTAGTGATATCTGTCTCTTTTCCTGTTCTAACCTCTGTAACTTTGGGTTTAGAACTAGAATTTGATTCCGTCACAGGTGCTTGTTTTCGCTTTTGAAAAGCTGCTTCATAATTTACATCATTACCTCCTTGATGATTTCCAAATAAGGCCGCAATTTTATCTGGATCTTCTTGATTTTCTGATTTACTCTCTAATGGTTGATTAAAATTCCAATCTTTTGTCATTCACTCATTTCATCCTTTCTAAATTCAGAATTATCGAATTGTCTTTCTTTACCAAAGGCATGGTCAAGAGCTTCTTCAAAACTCATGTGACTAATGCTTTGACGCCTTTTGAACGTCGCAAACATCGCTGTCTCAAGTTGCTCTTTGTAAGCAGCTAGTTTTTCCGTCTCTCTTGCTACCTTGCTTTCTTGCCTAGTGACCTTTTCTTCTAAGCGTTCAATAATGGTCATATACGATCCTCCTTCATTCTAATATTAGCTAAAACATCTTGATTTTGTTATCACAATTCTAAACATTGAGATGTTTGTCTTACTGGTTGATTCCTCAATGTCTCTTTTGCATTCTCAAGCATAAATTGTAAATCTGCTTTCTTTGCTCGAAGAATATCGTTCCAGTCTACTTTTTCTTTCCCAGATTCATTATCAGGTAAATCCAGTAAAACAGGAAATCCTGATTGAGATAACTTATCAGAAAAATCTTTACCTGCATCATCACAATCTACCGCAAGTGTCAATAAATCTGGATGATTATCAAAATAAGTAGTTGTATCACGAATTGTATTGATTAAGGGTAATAACTTTGAAGGTGTTACTGTATCTAAAAATTCCAACTTCTGATTTTCTTCAGCTATCAGTCGTAAAGTTTGATAAGCAACAACAGACCTTTTTAATCCTTCCATAGATACCAAACGAACATCAGATAGACTTTCTTGATGAAGTTCGTAATAGCTCATCAAGTCGATAAACGATTCACAAAAGACCAGTCTATTTGGTTGACCAATATCAAAGGATATTCCAACATGTCCATGGCTTCCTTTTAGAATCGTTTTTAACCTCTCTCTAGGAAGAGAGTGATTCTTATATATCCCTTGTAAGCTTGCTGCCTGCAGTTTGTGACGATGATCAAAGCTTTTAAAAACAATAACAGGTTCAACAGTTTCATTTGTTTTCCAACTGGCTTGTGCTATCAAACCTTGTTGGATCATCTTTTGTACGATTTCTTCTGAAATTCCTCTACATTCTGTTAAATAATATCTGGCCAGACTACAGTTAGAATCTTCTATTCTCTTTAAAGGATAATAAAATGGTCTCTCTCTCTTTTCTTGAACAGCTTTTTTTTGAAAAGGTTCTTCAGAAAGAAAGGCTAGAGCTTCTTTAAAGGAAATTCCCTTAACAAGTCGAACAAAATCAATGACATCACCTTGAATATCTCTTGAAAACCATTTAAAAGTATTGGTAGTTGAAAAAATTCGGAATGAATCGTGTTCAGGATGTTCATAGACACTGCTCGAAACTTGTTTAAAGGAGATACCTAAACGTTTGGCTACATCAAGAATTGAAATTTGCTTACATTCTTCTATTTCCATGCAATATCATCATTTTGTCGTAGTATTTGGCAGTGATGGTATTGATGATGATTCTTCTAAAGTTTTGGGAGTGGCCTTATCTAAATCATCTAATCCAGATTTCCAAACCTGTACTTGATTGACCAATAACTTACCAGGTAGTTTAGAATAGGACAATTTAACCGTTCTGGTTTCTGTCTGATTGGTCTTTGATTGGTTGGCATTCTTTAAATCGGATACATAGGTTACATTATATGAGACCATGGCAATGGCTTGATTCGTAGTCTGATTGACAAAGATATCAGCTTTTTCAAAATGATAATCNAAAATATANTCCTTATACACTTGGTTCATGGCATCATTTTGACTTGACAATTCTTGAGAATAAGCCGATTCAGTCATATAAGGTTGAATACGTGTATTATTTTCTCCGAGCTTTTCTTTCGTATAGTACTGCGTCAAAAATTCTTTTACAGTATCCGATGACAAAATGCTGGCTTTATCTTCTGCTTGTTTGTCCTCTACAAGTTTAGCTGCAGCCAATTCAATCTCTTTACGACTTTGTTTAGCAGTCGAGTGTTGACCAGCAGTATATCCCATCATGAGAATAAAGCTAGTTGCAGCCACTGCTCCAACACTAATTAAGGCTTTAGTTTTGACTTTATTTAACATCTTAGACCTTCTTTCTATAAAAACTAGGTCAAGAATAACAAAAAGGACTTGTAAGTTTTATCACACCATAATAAAAGGTGATTCCTACATTTAAGAAGCAAAATCGTACAGTTCAGAGAAAAATATCAAAACTATCTGTCTTCAGCTTATAATGTAACTATGAAAAATTTAAAAGAAGAAAATTTGAGAAGAGCTCTTTCTCATATTGAACGACATAAACAAGCCATAAATACAAATAATAACAGTGAGGATAATGATTTTCATAAATTACTGCTCCAATTTAGCTATGAAGTATATGAAAGAATCAAGGCTAATAAAAAACCTTATCCGAATTTAGATTCAGATAAAGTTTTTTAACCATCTAACAAGTTTACATACTTTTCTTAGTTTTGGAGTTTATGAAACGCCAAC
>NZ_RJOG01000050.1:0-3493 GCF_003942965.1 Streptococcus mitis
GATATAAACTCTTTTTCAATCTCTTTAACAATACCCGATACTACTTTTCTTCTATTGGAGAACTTAAAAACAAAAGTTGCAGGGAATACATTCGTATAAAGTTGACGAACAAATAGAACTTTCTCTTCCATTGATAGGGAAATGGAGATATCTTCTTTATTTTTTTCTTCCCAAAGAGAACTTGAATGTTCTGACAAAAAGAATCCCATCCACTTAGCCATTCCACGATCTTGATACTCTCTTGCAGATAAAAAAGGCAAATAAGAACGATTCATCATTTTAGTCCATCTAATCCTCCAGCTGAATGACCACCAATGAGTTTACTTCTTGCAATTGTTCTAGAAGCTTGATCCAGGGCATTTCCTTTCAATAGTGAAGTAAAACCAAATTCTGTTCGAATAGCATCGATTGCGGACTGGAGCCTTTCTTCTTTTTCTATTTTCTCAATATCATCAAATAATGAAATCAATCCAAAGGATTCATCTACTAAACCAGAATAGTTAACCGCAACATTCCTAATAGCTCCTGAAGTATATTTAGTGTGAAATAACTTTAAAACGTAATTTGTCAGTAATGCTGTTTGATTGGTCGGTTCAATCTTCATTTGAGTATGAATAGATCGTTTCTGTTCCACTTTAGAGTAGCCTAGATGTATAGAAACTACTGTTGCTTTTTTACCAGCTCTTCTCAATCTAACTGCAACTTGTTCTGACATCTCACGAAGTATGATCTCAATATCTCTTTGTTTAATATAATCTCTTGGTAAAACTTGAGAGTTCCCTATCCCTTTTGACTTTGGCTTATAAGGTTTATGAACATTACTTTCATCAATCCCATTGGCATGGAACCATAACTCTAGACCCATGATACCAAGCTCTTTTTTAATCAAGTCAGGATTAGCCTGAGCCAATTCTTTAATCGAAAAGATACCTAAATTATGTAATCTCTTCTCCATGCGATTTCCAATTCCCCAGAAATCTGTCATTTTAGGAATAGTCCATACTTTCTTTTCGACATCCTCATAGGACCAATTGGCTCTCATTGTCGGAGTCTTTTTAGCTTCATTATCAAGTGCCAACTTAGCTAATAAGGGATTGGCATTAGACATGCCTACAGTTGAATAGATTCCAGTTTTTCTCCAAATCTTTTTTTGAATAGCAGAAGAAATAATATCTAATTTATCTTTCCTACTAATACTTTTATCTGGTACAAAATAATTTAATGAACTTGTTAAATCAATAAATCCTTCATCAATTGAGTAGGGATAGATATCATCTGGTGCTGCAAAATCTTGAAAGATTTTTTGAATCTCCATGTTGACAGCAATGTAAGTATCCATTCTCGGAGGAACAATCACGGTTGATTTTGCCCATTCCTCTATATAGCGGACATAGTCTATCGTTGTCGGTAAACCTTGCTTTCTAGCATTATAATAAGAGAATTTGCGAGTCTTTACATCAAAAGGTAAATCATAGGATCGTCCAACGTTCGACTTTCCAAAGACCTTTTTAAACATAGGAGAGGAAGCAAGAATTAAACCAGCAGAATTATCTGCACGACTCATAACACAAAGCGAAGTCTTAAGTGGGTGTAATCCTCTACCTACACATTCTACACTTGCGTAAAAAGATTTCATATCAATAAAGGCAATGTCACTTTGAGGTTCGAGACTATAATCAAACCAACTCATACTTAGTCCTCTAAAGGCATAAAGTTCCCAACTATTTTCCCTATAATGCGAGGATTCTCATCATAAGGCGCAAACTTATCTGGATAGTTCCGATTGAGTGAAACTAATCTAAGCCCCTTTTCTTCACGATAAACTTTCTTGATAAAGGTTTGACTGTCCCAATCTATCGCATAGATAGCCCCGTCATAGTCAAATCCTGTTTGCTTAATAAGGGCTACAGAACCATTTTTATAAGTTGGTTCCATAGAAACACCAGATACCCACGATGCAAAGTCATAATCAAATTGACGATTAAAATAAACTGTATCGTAATTACCATCATCAAAGTAAGCTGTTCCCGTACCAGCTGATAATTTTTCGTAAACTTTATAAGCAAAACGCTCAGGAATTTCTACAACCTTCGCATTCTGTTTGTTCAACAATTCTGTAGCATAATGAAGTGTTGCTTTTTGATTCTTTTTAGTTAGCTTGAGATAGGTTTCTACTATTTCATACTCTGATTCAAAATATCGAGGGTCTACATTCAAAATCTCACTCAATTTGCTTAGATTATTTTGATTCGGTTTTGTTTTACCCGCTTCCCAATTAAAGTATGAGGCTCTACTAATTCCCAAACTAGAGGCAAGTTGAGATTGAGACAATCCTTGGCTTTCTCTTTTTTCTTTTAATTTAGTAGGTGAAAACATCTTTTCTCCTTTGTAAGTTTATTAGCTAACAAAAGAATACCATAGCTAATTGAAAAAATCAAGAGTTTAATAAGCACCTAGATTTAAATTAATCATAAACTATGCTGAATTCGTACTTATATTGTTAAGAAATCATCACTGAAGAAAGAATATAACTTTTAAAAAAAGATGAAGAGCAAGCAAATAGAGAATATAAAAAAGGATCGTTATTTTTTAATTGACGATCCAATAGACTTTATTTTAAAATTCTAACTCTAACAACCATTTCGATTAGTTAAATCTTTCAATCTTTCTTCTCCAGATTTAAGCATCTCTTTCTCAACTGGATTCCATTCTCCAAATAGTAAATCATGAAGAACGGTTGCTGCTGAAGTTGTATTTTCTTTTGAATCATATACACAACTTCTATCTCGTTGGTAAATTTGAATTCTTTCAAAGAGAGCTAGTTCTTCCAATCGCCGTGTATTATCAACTAAATGATTTACAATGAAATCATGATGTTCTTTTGGAGTTGCGCGTGCTTGATTTGGATTGATAGCGTATAGTTCTTCGTATCGGATAAGGGTACTCAGATAAGACAGCTCAGGCTTTGTCGCAATCAAGGCTAATTGTACCTCATATCCCTTATTTTTCAAGAGTTGTGCTGTTTTCTTTGGAACATCAATCGTTCGTAAAGTTCCCTCAATCAAAAGATTGTATCCCAAATGACTCAATTCTCTTACTAAAGACTCTACCATTTTCCCTGCAAAATCTTTGGTGTATTCTACACTGTCTTTGCCATATTCTTGCTGCAGTTCTAAATAGTGTGGATGCTGAGAACGAAAACTATCACCATCTATGATAACAATATTTCCTTGAAATTCTTTCTGTTTAATACGATGAATTGTTGTCTTGCCAGCACCACTTTGCCCTCCAAGCAAAATCGCTATAGGTTGCTTACTGGACTTTTTTCCTCTTGTCAGAGAACGAAGATTCCTTGCTAAAGCATGTTTGAATTCGCTATCAGTATAATCTTGGATTTCCATTAGGCTACCATCCGTTTTTCAGATATCTCTAACATGCGTTCAATTCCATCCAAATATCCACTATATCTCTCTATTTCATCAAAAGTTTCTAC
>NZ_RJOG01000051.1:0-3232 GCF_003942965.1 Streptococcus mitis
TTTTAAACTTTAACACTTTTTGAATCATTAGTATAATTTGTCTACCGCCTTCATGATTTCTAAATAGGAAAACGTAACTACCTAATACTGTCAAATAAAGGATGATTTTGATGGTCAAACCGAAAATGAAATCTAGCTGAGTTAAGACTAAGTTATCCAGCAAACTCAAAAGTAGGAAGCTTATCCCTGCGACAGTGAAATCTTGTAACAATGTTTTAAAAAAGTCCTTAGAGGAAGCTTTCAATCCATACTTAAAGGCGCTATAGGGTTCATACCATGTACAGGTCAAGACTGTTGAACAAATCGTACCCAATAAAATTCCAGATATTCCTAAATCTAAAATCGCTAAAAAGTAGAGCGAAAGGAAAATGTTTAATAAAATTTCGACAATGACTTTTTTATTTTGCTCATAACTTAAGCCATAAACTGAAATCAACGTTAGAATCGGTCTTCTATAAAAAGTTAGGAAGAAATGAAGGACGATCAAAATCTCAATCGTATAATTAAATGAAAAACTCTCACCTAACCAGATAGTCATAAATGGATGAATGAACATTAAATAACCTAAGCTAGCAAAATAAATCAGGCTAAAAGTAATAAACTGGAATTTTTTTAGGAATTTAACCATATCTGCTACTGTCGTAGATTCCGAATGGACTAAGTTACCTACGGAAGAAACAACTGAATTAATCGCAGTATTTAAAATCAGTGAAAGAAATCCTAAAACATAGGTATAATTCCCATAAATACCAATAGCTGCTAAGCTGACAAAACTTGCCATTAGTATACTATCTGTTTGAAAAACAATCGTTTCTCCAATACTACCGACTACATTGCCTTTGATATTTCGTATAAATTTTCCTTTTTCCTCCTGATTAATGGGTGTTATCTCATTCTTAAACAAGTAACCATACAATCTATCCACAATACGCGACATGATGATATTCCCAATCAAATTCATGATGATACTGATTAATAGATAAAAGATATAATTTTGGGTAAAGACTAAAATTCCGATCTGCAAGCATACGCGAAGCGTATTTAATCCAAAGTCAATCAAAGTCATCATATAATTACGCTGATCGACATAAAGCAAGGTTCGTTTATAGGAGAAAAAATAGCTAGAAGCTGAGTTAAAAACAAAGAGGAAAAAAATCAAATATACTTCGCTATTTACCGTATAATCCTTTATCATATAAGGAAGAAATAAAGAAAGTATAGAGCCCAGTATAAAAATAGAAAAGCCAATGATTCTATATAATTTTTTGAAAAGAATCATAAAGGCATTGATTTTTCCATGTTCTTCTCTGTCTAAGGGTCCATATAGTGCATAGCTCATGGCTCCAGCAACCCCTAATTCTGCCAAAGACAGGATAGAAACTAAGCTAGACAAATAATTGTTTAATCCTAGATAGGTTACCCCAAGTAAATGGATAAAAATAGTTCGATTGATAAAGCCAAGAAGGACTTGAAAAGGTTGCAATGCCAGAGCAATACTCGTATTTAAGGTGGCAAATTCTGTTCTACTTTTTTTCGTGTATTTCATCTATTCCTTTAATTTTCCTTGTAAAAGTTGATCGAGATAACTCTCTGGAAGAACTTCTTCTTTCTTGATTTTATAAGTCGTTTTCAAAATCGGTGTTGTTTTTAATACTTCTTCCCATTCCTTTTCATCAAAAAGATCATGGGCATGGTCTCTTAAAAACCAAACACGCTCAGCTGGTGCTAGAATAGGTAATCTATCCACTAATTCTTTAAATTCATGATTTGATTCATATTCGGACAAAATAAAATAATCCATCATCAGGTAATGAATAAAAACTGGATATTTACGAACATAGTAAAGATATAAATCCCGAATATGTTTAAAATAAGGCTTGCCTTTTTTTCCTGCTAGAAAGAAACCTGCCCATTTAAAGTCACCAACAGTTCGTTCCATTTGATTTGTTCGTATAGGTGGATGATTCAGAGTAAAAAAGTCCCCTTCAAACATTTCTAAAGTTGCATAGGGAGATACCAATAAGGTTGCATCCATCCAAATTCCACCATATTGGTATAAGAGACTAAAACGAATAATATCTGAATAATGCGCAGCTGATAATTCTTTTTTCTTGTATTTTTCGGTGATGTCTGTTGGAATATTGATGAAATCCGCCAGATTTTCATCCGTCAACAAATAGAATTCACAGTCATTTCTTTTGGCGAAGTCTTTTATTGTTTTCATTGAAGCTTTTACCGTCTCAGGCATTTGAGCTTCACCCTGTTGCCACATTGTCCAAATCATTTTTGGAAATTCTGTTGTTTCTTCCTCTTTTTCATTACTCGAATCAACTAGTTGTGCTTCTTTTCTTAATTTTAGTACAAAATCCAAAAGAATCTTTCTTCGAAAATCATAAAACATCTTGTCAGATTTTTGTGCAAGAAAGTAAACACATGTTAGTTTAAGGCCATAATATTTTAAAATTTGACGATAGCGAGCCATTTTTTTTTGTAAGATTTGTAGTTTCATAAACTCTACAAATTCCTTTCACATTTTTCTAAAGCTGTTTTTAGAAAATATCCGTTACGAAGTTTCTCTCCTACTATTTTACTATTTTTAATCAATTCTTGATAATCTTCTTCATCAATTGAGTTTAAACAATCTGCAATTTCAAATAATGAATCAACAATGATTCCACATTGATTTTTTCGTACAAAATCAGCCAAAGCAGATTGGCTCCATACAATAATCGGAAAACCAGATGCTAAATATAGAGAAGCTTTATGCGGGTTATTCATCTTTAAATATTCTCCATACCTTCCACTACAAGTATGGGGGCTATCTCCGTCCCAGACTAACCCAAAGCCACCATGTAAGCGATTAGGGAGTTCATCAGGAGAAAAAGCACCTTGATAATGAACGTTGTGAGGAAGATTCTCCTCTTCAAAGTTAATGCCATAAATAGAAAAATCTGGTTTTTCGGGTAATTGTCTTGCGTATTTTGTTTTCCGAATATCGAAATTTCCAGCTAACAAAATAGTTTCTTTTTCATAAGCTTTCTTCTCTTTATAATGTGGAATCAAATAGTCAAATATCTCTAAGGAAACAATCTTCTCTTCCGGTATTCCTAATCGCACAAGTTCTGCTTTCATCTTTTCATTATGAGCGATAATACCATCGACTTTTTCAAGGACTGTTTTATTTTGTAAAAAATGGATAATGGAATATTTGAAATCTGTAAATGACTTGATT
>NZ_RJOG01000052.1:0-3218 GCF_003942965.1 Streptococcus mitis
CTAAACCCCCAATTAGAATAGAGAACAATTCTGTTTTTTTTCTTGGGAATCATTTTATTTATTTTATAAGTAAAATCACTTACTTTAAAAAGTAAGGGTTTTAAATAGTTGATCATTCTCTTTTTAAACCTTGCTTATAAATTTCTTTTAAATTTTGAACATTTTCTTCAATGTCAAACCGCTTTAGGTGTTCATTCAGCTGTCGTTGCTTCTCCTTGAAAGGCATCTTTTCGATATAGTTTACCCATTTGGCCTTATCTAGTGGCATAGCTGTACAAAGTTCATCAACAATCTGAGTTGTTGGATCAATTGTTTCATTCATGATAATATTGACTCCAGAACATTGAGCTTCTACCAGTACAATTGGGAAACCTTCATACAAAGAAGGAAAGGCAAAAATATCAAAGGCTGAATAAAATTTATGAACATCTTCTCTTTTTCCTGTGAAGATGATATTCTTCAATTTCTTACTTTTTTCTTCTAAAACGGTACGATCTGGCCCTTCACCAACAAAGAAAAAAGTAACATCAGGCAATTCTTTAGCAATTTCAATCAAAAAATTCTGATTTTTGAAAGGATTTAAAATACCAATCATCCCAACTACTTTTTGATGTTCAGCTATATGAAACTCTTTGCGAATTTCTTCTCGAAAAGTTGGAGAAAACCGATACTTGTTGATGTCAATTGCATTTGGAAGGATTTGAAATTCTTTTTTTCCAAATATCTTCAATCCAGCTAATTGACCACAAGAGATACGATGGGTCGCATTTTTCAAAGCTAAAAAGACCAAAAATTGATTGCGAATACTTTTTAACCAAGTGTCTGAAAATTGGCTACTATGGTTGTGGTAAATCCTAACTGGAACACCATTTTTTCGAGCATAGTAATTATGTATAAAAGCGGTTATAGGATTATGAACATGTAGAATGTCAATTTTATTATTTTCATAAAATTGTCGGCACTCTCTCGCATAGGCAAATAGTTTAGAAATCTTTAGGCAAGGAAAAACAATGCGTTTGATTTCTTTTTCATCTAGGTATTGATTAAATGGGAAATGAGCCTCTCCATTTGACTCTCCAACCATATATTCAAACTCTTGATCATTATTTGGGATATGATTTTTGATAAAACTTTGTACCCCACTCATGGTATTCCTTACACCACCTGTTACATGTAAGACCTGATATTTCATCCTAGTTTCCTTGATTCAAATCATTCTTTATCTTAGAAGTTGAAATTTCTTTTGTTCGTGATAGGTAAACAACCTCTATTCCCAAATCACTTAAATAATCAAATTTTCCCTGCCAATCATCTCCAATGACAAACACATCAGCATGATACTTTTCTATGTCTGAGGTTTTTTGATCCCAATTTTCTTCTGGTATGACGAGATCCACATATCTGATAGCCTCTAATAGAGATTTTCTTTCTTCGTAATCAAAATAACATTCTTTATTTTTTTCTAGTCTATTAAATTCATTGGTAGAAAGCCCGACAATGAGATAATCTCCCAAAGCTTTTGCCCTTTTTAAAAGATTAATATGACCGTAATGCAATAAATCAAATGTTCNATATGTAATGACCCTCTTCATATCTTCTTAACCACCTCTACATCTTCTCTCATTTTTTTCTTATAGACCCATTTCCTAATTGAATTCGGAAGAATTCGAATTGCATTACGAAGGAAAATATTTCTAACAAATTCTATTAAACTAATATCTCCTCTACGGTAAAAATCTAATTGAAGAACAAAGTCTGTTTTCACGTACAAGAAACCTCCTCTACGTAGGTAACTGGAATCATTTGTCTGCATGACTACTAAAGGTTCTTGGAGGTTTAAAAAATCCTTAGTTGGATTGTCGTGTAATAGTCTCATTGTGAGATCATAATCCTCTAAGTAACGAAATTTACGATAATTACCAGCCTTCAAGATATACTCTTTTTTCATCATACTCGATGGATTATTAAAGGGATTTCTCATTTTCGAATATTGACGAATTTCGGCTGTAGTTTCTGGTACTTTCTTTAAAGCGGTAAACTCTGTATTTTTTTCTAGGATATTGGAACCAACCATAATGAGGTTGGGATTTTTTTCAAAGGCAGCTAATTGTTTCTCAAATCTTGTTTCTAGAGAATAATCATCACTGTCCATTCTTGCAATGAATTCTGTTTGACATTGATTAACTCCAAAGAGGGAAGCTGGTCCAGAACCTAGGTTTTTAGGTAAATAGAAAACCTTTAAAATCGGGATTTCTCTCTGCAACTTTTCGATTTCTCTATCTAGCTCTTCTGTCAATACACCATCACAAACTAAAATGATTTCTGTTGGTTTAATGGTCTGATGATAAGAGCTTAGCAAACTTTTCCTTAAATTTCTAGGAGTTTCTTTTTTATATACTGTAGTTAAAACTGAAAATTTCATTTTATAACCCCTAAACCTAATTCCCAATTAACCAATCTACAATAACTGAACGGTAGGGAACGACATGGTACCAGTCAACTTTAAAATAAACAATGACCAGAAAGATTGAAGCATAAACCAATATTACCAAATAAAATAAAATCCACTGAACTTTTTTGTCACCTATTTTAGATAAAATCATGGGGATATATAGGCAAATAAAGGGGGTAAAGTAGTGTGCGAATCTACCAAAAAGGCTTGTTTGCAAAGTTGACGCGGTAAGTAAAAAGGAGATAAAGAACAGACTTCTTATATATTCTTCTTCAGTCGATAATTTTTTCTTTCTAATCACTACTTCTCCAAAGACCAGAACTATACCATACCAAATTGTTAAAAATATTGGTGCCCATTTATTGCTTTCCAAAAACCATGATGATTCCAGATAGGAAGTATACTGAGAAAAGAAAGAAATAAAGGTAGTGGCAATTTGTTTGATAAAAGGAAAGATGATAAGAAATAAAATGAACACAAATTGGTATGTTCTTTTATTTAAAACGATTTTTTTTAGGGGGAAAAATAAGAAACAGACGATACCAGATGTATGAAATAAGGGAGTTAGTAGGATAAATATCGATGCTAAAACCTTCTTGTTTTTTACTAAGTAGTGAAATCCTAAAAAACTTAAAGCAATCGCCAGACCTTGTCTGATATTTGATAAAGAATAAAAAAAGAGTCCTAACGAGCTGAAGTAAATAAGTAAACTCATGTAAACATTTTTAGAATGCTTATAAAGAACAAAAAACCAGGAAAATAAGGT
>NZ_RJOG01000053.1:0-3161 GCF_003942965.1 Streptococcus mitis
ACATAATAATGGTGTTGAAATCATTATTGGATGTTATGCAAGTCAAAAATCTTTTAATAGTGTGTTCTTAGATGGTAATTTATATCAAGCAAGTGTTGAGTTTTTACTTCGTTTAGCAAATAAATATCAAAGTCCTGTCCAAAATTATTCTAGTAAACACGAAATAGTAGATACATTTGGAAAAACTTCTCATTTCCTAGAAAGTTCTTATGATTTTTCTCTGATGGATGATAAGAATATTGAGGATGTTGATAAGGAGAATTTACAGATTTGGTCATGTTTGACTCAAAAAGAAGAAATTGAGTTAGTAGCTCGTAGTATTCGTCAAAAATTACATTCTAATTCTCAATTGACATATAAAAACTTTCGAATTCTGTTAGGGGATGTTGCTTCGTATGATTTATCTCTCAAAACTATTTTTGATCAATATCAAATTCCATTCTATATTTCTAAAAAAGAATCAATGTCGCATCATCCCATGACACAGTTTATTGAAAGTATTTTACTTCTAAAACGTTACAATTATCGCCAATCAGATTTGATAAATCTATTAAAAACTGGTTTGTATACTGATCTTTCAGAGTATGATATTGATTCATTTGAACAATATATAAAATATATTGGGATAAGCGGACTGGATAAATTTGAAAAATCTTTTACAAAGAATTATAAAAATAAATTCAATTTAAAGAAACTCAATAAAATCCGTTTGAAAGTTATAACCAATTTATCAAGTTTTTTATCAATTGATTCGCAAAAATCAAAAGATATTTTAGAAGAATGGAATAGCTTTCTCAAAAACATTTCGTTCCCTCAACAATTCCAAAATTTAACAAATACTTTGGAAATAAAAGACCAAGAAAAGCAAATTGAAGTATGGAAATCTTTTTGTCATGTGTTAGAACAATTCTCAATAGTATTTTCAGATTCGATTGTATCTTTAGAAGATTTTCTAGACTTAGTTTATTCTGCAATGTCTTTATCTTATTACCGTACAGTCCCAGCTACAGTTGATACGGTTTTAGTCCAAAGTTATGAATTAATTACTCCACAGGCATCGGATTATGTTTATGCTATCGGTTTGACTCAAGACCATTTACCTAAAATAGCTCAGAATACCAGCTTACTAAGTGATGTTGAACGTTCTACATTGAACCAAGCAACAGGAGATAATTCTAATATATTTATTGCAAGCAATGAAAACCTGAAGAAAAATCGTTATACGATGTTATCTCTCATAAATTCCGCTCGTAAGCAGTTAATTTTATCTTATCCAAATCAATTAAATGAATCGGAAAGTAAAGGTTCAACCTATCTTAGAGACCTAGAAAATTTTGGCTTTAAGATAGAAAATAAAAGTATAGACAATAAGACAATTACAATTGATGATATTGGATCTTATCATAGTGTCTTATCAAGTTTAGTTGCTTATTATCAGCGTGATGATTTTGATGATTCTGATCAAGATTTGACATTTATCAAGGTCTTAAACCGTGTTGTATCAAAAAAATTGAAAGAAAAAGATCTTGAGAATCCTGCTTTAATAACTCAAAAATTATCTAAAGAAACATTAGATGCACTTTATCCTAAAGATAAACCACTTAAATTATCTACCTCTGCATTAAAAGACTTCTATTGTAATGAATATACATACTATCTCAAACGTGTTTTAAATTTACAGGAGGAACTTCTATTACGTACTAGTGCTTCAAGCCATGGTAATTTTTTACATTGTATATTTGAAAAAACTTTGGAGCAAGCAGACGAAACAGTAGATTTTGATACACGTTTAGAACAAGCAATAAAAGAGGTAATCAATGATCCGGAATATATTGATCTTTATAGAGAAAGCTCTGAATCGGAACTGAGTCAAAAAAGTTTAATTGAACTCTGTCATGATTTGGCACCTCTCTTTACAAATAATCGATCAATAGAAACAATAAAAGTAGAAGAGCAATTCGAGAAAGTAACAAATACTTACCCTCAATTAAATGATAGATATCAAATTTTAATAAACGGTCGAATTGATAGGGTTGACAGAATAAAAAATACGGAATTACTTGGAGTTGTTGACTATAAATCTGGAAAAGGCGATGACTTTAAATATGATAAGTTTTTTAATGGTCTAAATTCTCAACTGCCAACTTATCTTTCAGCTCTTAAAAAGTTAAATGGTCAGAATTTATTTGGAGCTATGTATTTGCCCTTAACTCTTCCTATTATAAGATTAAAAGGTGCTCTTGATTTATCAAAAGCGGCAACCCAGACTCAAAATCAATTGAAGTATAATGGACTTTTCTTAGAGAAACAGGTGAGTCAATTGGGTGATTTTTATAAGAAAAGCAAAGCTTATCATCTGACGGAAGAGGAACTGCAAATATTAATAGACTACAATGATTTTCTTTATAAAAAAGCAGCTGAAAAAATTTTAAAGGGTGAATTTTCTATTAATCCCTACACAAAAGACGGTAAAAGTATTGATTCAGTTGTTCAACAACACCAAGCCATCACTGGTTTTGAAGCTAATTATCATCTAGGTCAAGCCCGTTTCCTTAAAAAATTAGATCCAGCTTTAGGCACAAAACTAAAGGACGAAAAACTCAAAAATGCCTGGTTTAACCAAATGAGAGAGGAGTTGAAAAAATGAAAGTAATTCCATTTTTAACAGAAGCAGAGATCGAAAAACTTAAACAACAAGAATCTGAATCTGATGATAGTATCAAAAAGTCAAAAGAACAAATTGAGGCTATTTATACTTCTGGTCAAAATATACTTGTATCTGCATCAGCAGGTTCAGGAAAAACTTTTGTTATGACGGAGCGGATTCTTGATCAATTATCTAGAGGTATTGACATTAGTCAACTATTTATTTCAACCTTTACTGTCAAAGCTGCAAATGAATTGAAAGAACGACTAGAAAAAAATATTAGCCAAAAACTTCAAGAAACGATAGATTTGCCTCTCAAACAACATTTGGCTCGACAATTGGCTGATTTGCCAAATGCTTCCATCGGTACCATGGATTCATTTACGCAAAAATTTTTATTGGAACATGGATATCTTATTGAGATTGCTCCGAATTTTCGAATTTTAGAGAATGATAGAGACCAGTTACTCTTGAAAAACGAAGTTTTTCATAATATTTTTGACAAATACTATAA
>NZ_RJOG01000054.1:0-2906 GCF_003942965.1 Streptococcus mitis
GGTTAATAGGAACTATCTTCTCTGTAGATTGATTTACAATAATAACTTCTATATCTTTTAATGTTTGTCTATCCACTATTGATAAGGACTCTAATAAACTATTTTTATCTCCTTGATGTAACAAAATAACACTAATTGAGCAAGTCAATTTGACTACCTCCAATAATTTTCTGATAATTTACTTAATTATAGCATAATTATAGTATACATCAGATGATATCAAGCTATATTATCTATTATCTACTCAATTTGAAATTCCAACTTTTCCCTTTTACTCAAAATAATAGTATAATAGAGGTAGAATTTAGAATCGAGGTACACCTATGGCTGTAAAATTTACAAAAACGGACGACTTAGACAAGATGTTTGAAGAGTTTGCGAAACTCCCTGATTTGAAACAAGTTACTTTCCCCGATGACAAAGAGAAAAAAGCCAAAGCAGAAAAGAAAAACTAGATGACTGCTTTCCAACAACTCCCATCGAGTGTGCTTCAGACTGGGGCTATTTTTCTCTCTATAATCATTGAAGCCCTACCCTTCGTTCTGATAGGAAGTATTGTTTCAGGACTAGTTGAGGTCTATATCACACCTGACAAGGTTTATCATTTTCTCCCTCGAAATCGTTGGGGGAGAATCTTTTTTGGCACCTTCGTGGGGATACTTTTTCCCTCTTGTGAATGTGGAATCGTCCCCATTATCAATCGTTTCCTGGAAAAAAAGGTTCCCAGTTACACGGCCGTTCCCTTTCTTGTGACAGCACCTGTCATCAATCCTATTGTTCTCTTTGCGACCTATTCTGCCTTTGGCAACTCCTTCCATATCGCTCTGTTACGAGCTCTGGGGTCCATTCTTGTAGCTGTGATACTTGGGATTTTTCTTGGATTTTTCTGGCAAGAACCGATTCAAAAAGAAAATCGTTTGGCTTGTCATGAGCACAATTTTTCTCACTTGAGTCCTGCAAAAAAAGTTTTTCAAGTCTTTATGCAAGCAATTGATGAGTTTTTTGATATGGGACGCTATTTGGTATTTGGCTGTCTTTTTGCCTCTATGATACAGGTCTATGTTCCGACTCGTATTCTGACTTCTATCAGCGCAACCCCTCTTTTTGCTATCTTGCTCTTGATGCTTTTGGCCTTTCTTCTCTCTCTCTGCAGTGAGGCAGATGCCTTTATCGGTGCTTCTCTTCTCTCAAGTTTCGGCTTGGCACCAGTTATGGCCTTTCTGGTGATTGGCCCAATGCTGGATATCAAAAATATTCTCATGATGAAAAATTACTTGAAAGCACGATTTATCAGTCACTTCATAACGATTGTGACTCTTGTCGTCTTAGTGTATTCTCTCTTGATTGGAGTCATCCTATGATTCGATTTTTAGTTTTAGCTGGCTATTTTGAATTGACTATTTATCTCCATCTGTCCGGAAAATTAAACCAGTACATCAACATGCACTATTCCTATCTGGCCTATATTTCCATGGTACTTTCCTTTATTTTGGCAATTGTTCAACTGTATATCTGGATGAAGCAAGTCAAAACCCACAGTCATCTGAACAGCCGATTGGCGNAGGTGACGAGTGTTGCTCTTCTGGCTATTCCACTTGTCGTCGGTTTAACTTTTCCAACTGTTAGCTTGGATTCTCAGACCGTTTCTGCCAAAGGCTATCACTTCCCCTTATCAGAAGGCACGGATCAAGCCATTCAGACAAGTGAAGGAACGACAAGCCAATATTTGAAACCAGATACCAGTTCTTATTTTTCAAAATCAGCTTATGAAAAGGAAATGCGAACTGCGGCGGATAAATACTTGTCCCAAGATAGTATTCAGATCACTAATGAAAACTATATGGAAGTCATGGAGGCTATCTACGACTATCCAGATGAGTTTGAGGGTAAGACAGTCCAGTTCACAGGCTTTGTCTATAATGACCCTAGTCATGCCAATAGCCAATTTCTGTTCCGCTTCGGCATTATCCATTGTATCGCGGATTCTGGTGTCTATGGATTGCTGACCAAGGGAAATACCCGTCAGTATGAGAATAACACCTGGATAACAGCCAAAGGAAAACTGGTCAATCACTATCATAAAGAACTCAAACAAAACCTCCCAACCTTGGAAATCGATAGCTTTACCAAAGTCGATAAACCAGAGAATCCCTATGTTTATCGCGTGTTTTAAAAAAGTAGCCTGGAAATGTACTGACCCCAAAAAGTTAGACAAATAATTTAAGTAAAGGATTTAGTTCTGTATTGCACAGGACTAAGTCCTTTTAATTTTACCTTAATGCGTTTATTGTTGTAGTAATCAATATAGTCTACAATAGCTTGCTCCAAGTGTTCAAGTGACTGAAACGTATTCTCATAACCATAAAACATTTCAGACTTAAGAATGCCAAAGAAAGATTCCATCATACCGTTATCTGGGCTATTTCCCTTACGTGACATAGATGGTTGGATTCCCTTATTCTTTAAAAAATGATGATAGAAATCGTGTTGGTATTGCCATCCCTGGTCACTATGGAGAATTGTATTTTCGTAATATTCCTCTGTAAAGGTTTGTTCTAGCATATCTTTCACTTGTATCAAGTTCGGCGAAGTAGAAAGATTGAAGGAGATAATTTCGCTGTTAAAGCCATCTAAAACTGGTGATAAATAAAGCTTTTGACTGCTTGCTGGAATGGCAAATTCTGTCACATCTGTATAGCACTTTTCCATTGGATTCGATGCTTCAAATTGGCGTTGAATAAGGTTATCTGCTTTCTTGCCAATCTCTCCTTGGTAGGAAGAATACTTGCGTTTACGACGAATTCGGGCACTTAAACCAAGGATCTTCATCAGACGTTGGACCTTCTTATGGTTCACTACAAAACCACGATTCCTCAATTCTAGAGTCATTCGGCGATAACCATAAT
>NZ_RJOG01000055.1:0-2553 GCF_003942965.1 Streptococcus mitis
AACAGATACAGTAGAGAAAAAATAACATAAGTAATATTCGGGGCACCTAATAGCAATACTAAGACAGATAGAATAGGTGTATAGGATAAGACCCTTTCTGATTTCACTCGAAAGATTATGAATAAAATTTTTAACGTCAATAAAAATATAAATGGAATGATACTCATCCTTAGAATACTTGGTTCTTCTATATGTCGTACAAAATCATATAATGACAGAAAAGAAGAAAGTAGAACTAAAACCCATTTATATAAGCACCGCCAATTTATATTCAATAAATCAGACACTTACTTTTCTCCTTTCTTTTGATTAATAAGGTACTCTTTATACTGTGCTTTACCATTATATATATTATCTAGTGCTTTTACTTTTATTTTAATTTTTTCTAATATTCCGAAACTATAAAAAATAAACATAGACAAAGCAAAACCAGTTAAAGAAAATAGAACGGGACTAGAAATAAAAAATTTCATATATAAAGGCTCCAAATTGGTAGTAGTCGTCATTACTAAAATTTCAAATACAACCGCCATAACAAATATTGCACTCGTCAATCCCATAAATAGCAAACTTAATGACCGAAATACTTGATACATTAATAATCTCCCGTTTTAGGTTTAAAAACATCCTCTGCTTTTTCTGAGAAATCTTCTGCTCGTCCTTTACGATAGTGGCTATCCGCTGCTGTTAAAGAGCCTATAATAGCCACCAACCCGATTGCTAGTACTTCAATAATCCAAAATAGAAAACTTGGTAAAATCTGTACTAGAGGCATCATGCAAACTTGCCCAAGTACCCAAATAGCTGTAACTACATTGATAGGTAGCCAATCTGTAAATTGACGCTTAATAACCATTTGTAGGAAAAAAACAAACTCTGCTATGACTAAAATTCCCAGGGCGACGAAATACAAAGGAATAGATAGATGTGGAATTAATAATCCTAAAATAATTGTAGTGATGATGGTCAAAACTCCTGCTACATAAATCCAAATATTTTTACTCATATTCTTATCCTCCTATCTTGCCTGACCACAATTGGAACAAAATTTAGCCCCCTCTGAAAATGCGGCCCCACACTGACTACAAAACTTAGCTAAACCGACTTCTTCTGTTGAGACTGATTGATTCGGATTTGATTGGTTACCTGATAATTTTGTATTTCCCATAGTTCCCATCAAATTACCAAATTGGGCTCCTAAGCCAAGCCCCATCGATAGTCCCATACCAGCTCCCATTAGATTTCCTGCCGATCCTTCATTTTGGGCCGCTTCTTCTAAAACATCAAATTTACGCTCTTCTTGGTAAGTGTAACCTTCAATGTCACGACCTTCACGGTTACCTTTAGAAGTCAAAATTCTTTGATGATATTCAAAAATTTCCTTATAACCTTTACTATCTTGATTAACCTTCAAAGCTTCAATATTGAATTCTGCAACACTAACCCCATATTTAGAGAAACGGTTAGATAAAATTTTTGATAATTCAAGAGCTATATCATACGTGTGCTTTTCAATATCAATGACTGCAATCTTATTGTTATAAACAACCTGAGAAACAGCTGAATTGATAATTCCTATAGCAGCCTGTCTAAAACGTTTTTGAAAGACTTCAGCTGTAATCTTATCTGGATGGCTTGGCATAAATTCTAAAATAAAAGCTTCTAAATCAACAATTCTAGGAATAAAGTTCCCATGCGATTTTAGTTCGACAGGAATTTGACTTTCTGGATCTCTAATCAATATCGGTGAAGGAGTCCCCCATCCAATTGGTTGTAAGTCATACATATTAACAAACCAAATGAACGAAGAATCTGGCGATACTCCCCCACTAACAAAGGATTTCAATCCAGACAGAAACTGAGTATTGTTTCCATCAATCTTATGCTGTCCTTCACCATAACTACCAACTACACGACCATTCGAGAAAAAAACAGCTCGCTGACCAGGATTAACAATCAGAGTTGTCCCAGGTTTAAGATTGTTATTGGGATGGCGCCAAGCTAATGTATTCCTAGTATCTTCTCCTTCATAACGAATGACTTCAAATATATTCAATGCCATATTTATCTCCTTTTTATAAAATAATGTAACACCTGTCAAAGATGTATTTTGTTAATGAAATCTTACTAATAAATGCTAAATTTAAATGTGACTTATACATCATAAAATAAATTGCGATTGAAATTTCAAATCATGCAATAACTTGTAAGTATTTCCATATCTTTTGGTTAATTTTACCATAAATATCAACTACGAGCAATTATATCCAATGTCATACCTATTGCTATACTCAAAGAATTTTTTAGCAACAAAAATTCTTAAAAACGGTTTTCTAATAAATAGTATCCTATGTGCCCGTTATAAAAATTAATAATCTTTCCAAAACACATAGGAACTATTCTCTAAGTTAATAATCTGTTTAAAATGAACAGAATCATCCACTACATAATAATCCATGTTATCAAAATTAAAGAAGTTACAATCAAAATCTTCAGATTGTTTCTGAACTTCTAAAAAATATCGAGAATATTTTTCAGAATCCCTTATTCCTA
>NZ_RJOG01000056.1:0-2539 GCF_003942965.1 Streptococcus mitis
CCCCTAGATAAAACATAAAGTATCCAATGTACGGTAATAAATATGCATCATCTTGGAATGATGCTATTAATTGATTTCCAACTTTAAAAATATCTAAATTTTTCTCATTAAAAGAAGTTGTCATAGTACTATTCGGACTAAATCGGTAATAATACCCAGTTAAATCAACAACTACCATTTTTCGAATATTTTTTAAAAAATTAATTCCTGTATAAACATCCTCGTAAATAACACCTTCTAAAAATGGAACTTTTTCAATAATTTCTCTTCTATATAATTTTGCACATGGAGAATAATTCACTTCTTTAAGTGCTATACATTTAATAATGGCTGCCGTTGAATTACCTTCGAAAATAACTCGAATCGGTTTATTTTTATGCAATTCTTCTTGATTGCGAACAAGATTACATTCTACTAAATCCACATCTGCCTTCATATAGGATAATAATACTTCTACTATATTCTCTTTAACAGCATCATCACTATCGACAAACATGATATATTCACCAAGGGATTCTTTTACGCCATGATTTCTGGCTACACTTTGACCTTGATTTTTTTGATTGATCAATCGGAAACGCTTATCTGTTTGGCAAAAATACTCACAAATAGCTTGGGAACCATCTGTTGAACCATCATTTATTAAAATGACTTCTATATCTTGATAGGTTTGCTTTCGAATACTTTCTAGACATTCTTCCAGATATTCTTCCACGTTATAAACTGGAACGATTAAGCTAATCATTTTCTTTTTCCCTTCTTGAATTGTATTTCATCATTCCTCTAACTTGTCTTCCCTAATGCCATTTTTCCATTTCCATATAGAGTGATAGAAGGGAAATAGGATGGTGTTGTAATATCTTGGACACAGGTTATAAAGTCTAATCATACGCGAACTTTTGGCAACCTCAGGATTTTTCTTCGTTATAGCTACATACTCTGCTAATTTTTGATTATAGACTTTTGCATATGGATTTCCTTTTCGAATATAATCTTGATAATGCATTGTAGCTAAATGAACTAGGAAACTGGCAATATAAGGAAGAAGTTCTTCCCTATCAGAATACAAGTCTATTAATTTGTCGCTTACTGTAAAGATATCTAAATTTTTAGGAGTAAAGGTTCGATGCATGATACTAGCTTGATGTTGTCGATAATAATAACCTTTATAATCAATTTTAATGATTTTTCGAATATATTTTAACATTCCAATTCCACAATAAACATCTTCAAAAATCACCCCATCTATATAAGGAACAGCTTCAACAATTGATCTTCTATAAAGTTTTGTAACTGCATTAACATTTAAAACATGTTTAGGGAAAATTTTTACTGCTTCTTGAGAGTTCCCTTCGAATAGAATAGTTGGTTCTTTAAAACTTTTAGCAAGAAATTCCTCGTTAGATACGGTAAACTGACTTTCCACAATATCTACGTCTTCACGCATATAGTGCATTAAGGTTTCTAAATAGTTCGCTAGAATCATGTCATCACTATCCACAAATACAATAAACTCTCCTCTTGAAGCTGCTACACCAGTATTTCGTGCAGCGCTCAATCCTTGATTTTCTTGATTCAACAAGTGAAAGCGACGATTCTCTTTACAATAACGTTCACAAATAGCTTTTGATCCATCTGTTGAACCATCATTGACTAAAAGGACTTCAAAGTCTGTGTAGGTTTGGTTTTGAATGCTGTCTAAACATTCTTCCAGATAAGTTTCTACATTATAAACGGGTACGATTACACTAATCATTCTTTATCCTAACCTTATTTCCTTAATCCAATTTCATCCAAAAGTGTCTTTGTAAAATCTTTTTGAATGGCATTAACCTTGCTATTGACTTTTTTTCGTTCTTCAATATAAGGATCTTCAGATTTCATGACACTCTCTAGGAACTCTAATAAGTCGTGTGAATCACGAATGACACTCCCCACCATAAGACTCTTCACATCTTCAAACACAAAGCCTCTTTTTTCCTTGTATTCCTCATAGTCATTAATGGTGAATGCAACTGGCCTATTTAATAAATAATAATCTAAAAATACTGAAGAATAATCTGTAATCAATGCACTGGTTGTACCCAAAAAGGTATATAAAGTCCCATATTGCTCACTAATGATATCTTCTGTCAATAGATGAATGGTCGAAGCATTCATTTCAAATTGTAACTGAGATTCCTCAAGAGGATGGAGTTTAATATATAGTCGATAGCCATAGTTTGAAAGTAGTTCTTCAATGTTCTGAAAGTCCTCTTCTTCCAAAGAAAATATCAATGCTGCTTGGCTATCATGATAGTTTTTAGAATTGCGGTATGTTGGCATCCAGATGATTTTCTTCTCTTCTTTCTCTTTAAAGAGCTCATCATTACGAATATTGCCAACAAGAAGCATCTGCTCATCTTTAGCATTAAAGGCTGCTTTCATAATTGGAGTAAATAATTCTGAAGAGGAGACTAATTTTGTAAAGAAATTATAGTCAATCTTTTCCATACCAACTTCAAGATTACCAATTTTTTTCAAGGGCATTCCATGCCAC
>NZ_RJOG01000057.1:0-2348 GCF_003942965.1 Streptococcus mitis
CTTCAAAATTACTGATGTACTTAGACGTTAAATAATTAATATTCGTAAATTTTATTTCATCCTTATATTTGTTATTAATAAAATTTTTAAATCCAACATCATTTTTTAAAGAATCGTTATCATAAATCTTAGGATATTTGGAAACACCACATCGAAGAATAAATGACAGAAAATCTCTCTCCTCAGCAAAACTAGAGCAATCTATTTTTTTCAATGCCGTGTAATCTGTATCTTGAAAAAGCTTATCTCCTAATTCATTGCCATACTCTTTTCCAATATACATTTTATTGGAAGGTTGAACGTCTCCAGCAACGTTTGGAAGATTAAACGGAACTTTAGACAGCTCACTTCCAGCTGATAGTTTTTCATTGTAGTTATCATAAAACCAATTAATGAAACTGATAGATTTTTCATCAGTGTCAATTTGTCGATTAATCGTTCCAATGATCAAATCTGAACTGCTTTGCTCAGTGAATTCAATTGCAAGATATTTTTCACTGAATGCATCTAGAATACGTTTATCTCCTGTACGTTCAGCTTTGTATGCATTAGCTGTTTCTTCCCATTTATTTTGCCAACTTGATGAAGTCTTAATCTGATAAATTAACTCATCAACATATGTTTGATTCAAAATGCTTAAACTAACCCAAGAAGACAGCTCTTTTGGAAGCACAGTAACACCTGTATCGGTCGGTAAGAATACCTTATCTGATTTCATCAACCAATTGTCACTATTGTCCTTTAATAGCTTAGGGACAATCGGAGAACTTTTATATTGCTCACTCCACCATAAGAACACTTTTGTCCTTATTCTATTTTCCCAAGAAGATGAAAGAATGTTGATTTTAT
This sequence comes from Streptococcus mitis, assembly GCF_003942965.1. Classification (GTDB taxonomy): domain Bacteria; phylum Bacillota; class Bacilli; order Lactobacillales; family Streptococcaceae; genus Streptococcus; species Streptococcus mitis_BH. The sequence goes on from NZ_RJOG01000057.1 coordinate 850, forward strand.
CAGATAGTTCATCTACATCAAACGACAGGCCAGTGTATTCATTATAATTAGCAAGTTCTTGTACTAGTTGGTTATTTTCGTTTGTTTCTAATAATTGCAACAAGGTGGAAAATGTCTCACCTATTAGCTCCTCTGGGAATTCTTGAAGGAAAAGCTTTGGATTATCTTTGATAGAAATATATTGCCAATTTACAGTCGGTAGTATTTGGGCATTAGATAAATTACCCAGGAATTCGTTCTTTAAGTCAAATACATCTATGTCCCATAGTTTATTCTCTTTAAAAGGAGTTACCATTTTTAATGCTATATCTTCATATTCAGGCTTAGATAATTCTTCAGCTACTTCAGATATAAATTTGAGCACTTCAATAAATATTTTCTTATTTATTTGTTCGCTATCATCCGGGACATCGTCACGTGAATTATTAGTTATAAACGGTGCATTTATAAGTGCATGAATTGGTGTACCAAAGTTACGTACTGGAAAGTAGCAATATAGTTTTTCTTTGGAGTAATCGTAATCAGAATCTTTAGAAACGGCTACTGCAATTTTAGCAACTTTATCCCCTATCCTAGATTCTTTATCGAAAACAAAATATTCTTCAGACGGTGCTTGACCTGTGACATCACTTTTTTCTATCAGCACGTCATGCCCATCGACAATTTTCTCTGATATTTTTTCATCATCAGATGTCTCAATAACTATTTTTGTTACATTGGGTAAAAATAACAAAGACTTATAAAATGGTTGCTGAAGTTGTTTAGCGACACTCGTGCCTTTACTTAAATTAGTTTCTTTTAGCTTTACTCGGATTAACGTATCAAAATCAGAATCAACTTTGTTTATTGGTTGAGGACAGTTCATTATCGGAAAACATAGATCGTAATCTTCTTTTTTCCAATTTTTCTGCTGTTCAAAAATTAGTTCACTGAATTTGTCTGACTCTCTAGATACATATTGTTCAAACAGACGTTTCGTGAATTCTTCACTAAATCGAATAGCAAATTCTCCCGAATACAATTCAACCCACTCAGCATCGTTTAGCAAAGAACGGAAACCAGTCCCTTTATTTCCAATATTTTGTGAAGATTTGTTGCTTGCTCTTCCTAAGCACAGTCTTTCAATTGTATCTTTTGAAAATGACGTACCTGTATTTCCAACTTCCAAAATATTATTTTTATAGGTTATCCGAACTTTCACTTCATCATTGCTGGAGTCGTTTTCTGATTTTATATCTCCATAGGCATCGTCTACATTCTGTAATAACTCTAAAATCTGACGCCCATTATAATCACGCATCAATTCATATTCTTCGCTGCAGGCCTTTTCAAGTTCATTACTCAACTCAGAATCCGTATATTTACGAATAAAAATATCCCTTAATTCATCAATCGTATTCCATTTGCTCACAGAACCTCGCCTCCAGCCTATTTTTTACATAATATATTATATCATAAATCATTTTATGAAATCCAATCAATAAAGACATTAATATGGC
>NZ_RJOG01000058.1:0-2304 GCF_003942965.1 Streptococcus mitis
GAAGTAAACCCTACATTCTTAAAATAACTTAGTACATAAATGATAATGCTGTCGCCGCCATCAATATTGCAAGAACTATTTTCCAAATTTTTTTATTTTTTCCAAAAATCTTATCAGGTAACAAGCTTATTACAAGAAAGGTAATAAACAACACCAATTTAAGTGTATATATCATAAAAACACCTTCTTTCCTACAATTATATTATAATACTTTGTGTAAGCGAATACAAGAAATATGAGGTGATCAACTACGAAGAAATAGAAGGCTGAAGACAGTAAAAACCAGCATTTTAAGCGCTGGTTTATTGTTTTAAACTAGGTTTCTTACAAGCTTACTGACACTTAGCTTTAAAAAAAGTTAGTTTTTGAAGTTGATTAATTGTTAATTTTCCAAGCTGTACTCTTTTTTTATTTTTCAACCCCCAATAACTAAGGGCAAGTAATGCTACAACCCAAGCAAAAGTGATTCCCAAACTGTCAAAATTCAACTTGAAATCTGGTTTATTAAAGAAATCTACATAAGCTCCTAAGAAGGTTGTGTCCATAAATTTCTTAACCTCTGAGCTAACTTGAGAAAACATCGGCAAGAATGAAAGACCAAGCATTGGAATCAAACCATAAACCTGAGCCTGAGTTTGTGTCTCTGAAATAGCTCCAATTACTAGATTTAAGAGAATTGTACATAATGCTACCAGAGAAGCTACTACAAGGTATACAGGATAATCTTTTGCGAAATCCACTTCAACCATAATAGGGAAGGAAATAACTGAAGCTAAGGCAAAGATTACAGGATAAAACAACACGGAAACAAGATATTCTCCACGGCGAACTCCGCTTAAAATGAGTGTTTTAAAAATTCTTTTTTCTTTTTCCTCTGCAATAGAGTTTGAAATCATTGACCCAGAAGAAAATGAGAATGCCATTGTTAAAGAACTAAACAATAGTGTTTTCCCTTGAGTGCCATCTGTATTCATAAAATTTTGGAAGAGTAGAACCATAAAGAATGGGAATACTACCTGTACCAAAGTGTTTTTGTTTGTTAATAATACTTGTGTCCTCAACCAGATAAGGGCTAAAATTCTCTTAAACATCTAATTTTTCTCCTGTCAATTTAATAAAAATATCTTCTAAAGTTGGTTCACATGAGTGAATCGTCATTATTTTTTTATAATCTTCTTGCTGCAAGTCTTCAAAGCGCACTACCTTTTTAGTAGAATCACTATAGGTTACTGCAACATTCTTTTCCGTGTTGTATTTTTGGATAATTTCGCTTGGGCTTCCTTGTTCAATAAGATCACCTTTATTCAAAAGAGCAAGGTTATCACATAATAAAGTCGCCTCATTCATATCATGAGTAGTTAAGAAAATGGTTGTTCCTCTTTCCTTTAACTCCTGTAGTAATTTGTGAATCTTCTTTGAGGTGGTGGGATCTAACCCACTTGTAGGTTCATCTAAAAATAGAACTTTAGGGTAATTGATTAAAGCACGAGCTAAAAGCATTCGTTGACGCATTCCTGTAGAAAGTTTCTCAGCTGGAGTGTCTTTACTATCATACAGACCAACTTGTTTTAGAATTTCTTCAATTCGAGATTTTGAAACTCCGTATAGTCTTGCAAATAGCAACAAGTTATTGTACAAACTTAATTTTTCGTAATAACCACTTGTGTCACCTACTAAACCTAACTCTTCAAAATCTGACGGAAGTAATTTTTGAGAATCTTTCCCTAATAATTCTGTCTTTCCGCTGTTAGCCTGTAGCTGTCCTGTAAGAATATTGATCATTGTTGTCTTCCCTGAACCAGATGGACCTAGGAATCCAAAAATTTCTCCTTCGTTTATTGAAAAACTAATTTGATTTAAAGCAATATTATCTCCAAATCGCTTTGTAACTCTTTCTACATTAATCATTTTATTACCTCTTTCTAATTTTAATTTCTATTTTAGAAACTTCACTCGCTCCCATCAGTTATGTCAACAACTCTAATTCTAGGCTTTAAGTTGGAGTCCATTTTGATTTCTCTCATTTCATTTGGAAGCAAGAGAACTAATTTTAGCAACTTCTCATCAAGTGTTACTTTACATAGTCGTCTGCTATCTAGACTATTTTTGATAATCAGATAATCCTTCTTGACAAACTTTTCATCCATATAATAGTCAATTGTTTTTACCATATTTTCCTCCGGCCTGATAATCTACATCCCGTTTAAATAGAAATGTTTCTAGCATTGCGTTCTGCTTAACTTATTTACACTAACAGTATATCCCTTACGAGAGTAAAAAAACAGGACATAAATGTCAGTGGAC
>NZ_RJOG01000059.1:0-2200 GCF_003942965.1 Streptococcus mitis
AGTGGCTGATTTGAAAAACTCACCATTTAAACTTATTAATGAGGGATTTGTTCAGTCAGGTCTATCAATTACATTTTTTGAAGATTATAGTAATCGAGTTTTGACTAGAATAGTAGACTATTTGAATTCGCCAACTGTTTTGAACTACTTATCTAATATTTCTAAAAACTATGCAGCGGGTTATCAAAATATTAGCTCTACCGATTTAAAATATATTAAAATCCCAAGAAAATTATTGGAGGATAATGTATGGCAGAAACATTAAAATATATTGTTGAAGATAAAGTCTTGGCTGAAGTATTAGGAAGAAATAACTTTTCCACAAAGGAATCAGCTGTTTTAGAGTTAGTAAAAAATGCCTATGATGCAGGTGCTGAAAAAATAACTATTTCATTTAGAAAATCAAAAAGTACAGGAAAACTTTTTATTGAAATTGTCGATGATGGAATCGGTATGAGTAGCGAGGACATCAAAAATGCTTGGATGCATGTTGGTAAGTCTACTAGAGATTACATAGATTCCAAAACTGGAAGAGTCTTTGCTGGTTCTAAAGGAATAGGGAGATTTGCACTTGCTAGATTGGGTGAAGTAATTGAACTGCGTTCTCATAAGGAAGGAAATTCTAAGATTAAATGGACGACAGACTGGGAAAAATCTAAACTGGAAAGTATAGAATCAACTAATGATGAACAGGGGACAATAATTAGAATTTATAATCTTAGAGACAAATGGTCCTCTAAAAACATAATTCCACTGAAAAATTATCTGAGTAAGGTTTATTTTGATGATCAAATGGAGATTACTATTGATTATCAGACAGAAGGAGTTGTTCATAGAGAAACAACTGAGAATGTATGGGCAAATCCCAAAAGTGGTACGCACTTTGTTGACTCTATTGAAATGAATTATGACTCTAGTACTCAAAAATTGAACGTGAAGATGATATTTGATGAGTTTAAAAGTTCTGTTGAAGATATAGTTGGGTTCTCTACAGGTGGTAAAGAGGTTTCTTTAAATATTAGTTCTGAATTGAAAAAAGAAATCATAAAACTATTGAAAGAAGATGAAGAAGAAAGAGAGGTTACGGAAGAGGAAATCAAGACTGTTTTGAAAGAAATAGGTAATTTTTCTGGGAATTTATATTTTAGTTTAGGATCTATTACAGATAAAGATTTTGAAAAATTTAAGTATAAATATCAATTTTTACCAAAAAGATATGATCTAGGAGTTATTCTGTACAGAAATTCATTTAGCATTGATTCATTTGAGGGGCGGAGAGATTGGTTAAAACTTTCACAAAGAGTTGTTGCATCTCCTGCGGCAGCATCACATGCAAACGGTTCATGGCGTGTGAGGCCTAAACAAATTTCTGGATATATTTCTATAGATAAAAAAGAAAATAAACATATAGAAGATATATCTAATCGACAAGGTATAGTGGAAAATATATACTATCATATTTTTTTGGAGATAATCCATATCGCATTGAAGGAATTTGAGTCTTATCGCCAAAGTATAATTAGATTAATAAATGAATATGAAATAAAATTGTTAGATAAAGCAATTTGTGATGAACAACAGGAGGTAACTGCTGATAAGATTGTTCAGGATACTATTAAAAATCCAGATAGAATTTCAGAATTAACCAAGACAGATTTTGAGAAAATTCATGAAAAGTTGACGTCTCAAAAAAAAGTTATAGATGATCTTGGCGAAGATAGGAAAAGAATTGAAGAGGATTATCGATATGAGGTTCAATTGTTGAATGTTTTAGCGACTTTACAATTAAAAGTAAGCTCATTAAGTCACGAGGTTCAAAACAACAGAAATTCTATCGCTGTGAATCCGACTAAAATAAAAGAGGTTTTGAAGAGAAAATATGACTGGGAAGAATTGTTACTTGATAAACCCAGTTCGAGAAACATACCTCTGCTCCTTGAGACACTCTCCAATGATTTAGAAAAAGTATTAGATTTAGCTGATACAATTATTGATGAAACTAAAAAAGATAAGTTTATCATCAAGGAGTTTGAATTAGATGAGTTAATTGGTTTGATTATTAATAAATGGCAACAACAATATAATTGGGTAAAATTTATAATCAAAATAGAACATGAAGAAAAAATTAAAATTTCTTATGATTTACTAATGGTTATACTTGATAATTTAATTTTAAATAGTATTCAAAATAATGAAGAGG
>NZ_RJOG01000060.1:0-2045 GCF_003942965.1 Streptococcus mitis
ACCAACTATAAAGACATATGGGAATTCAAGACCTTTACTTTTATGGATTGTCATCAATTGAACAGCATTTTGAGGTGCATATGCTGGAACTTCATCCAAATCTTTCTTTAAGTTCAATATTTTATCAATGAGATTTATAAAATTGGATAAGCCTTTAAAATTATTCTTTTCAAATTGATCAGCTCTTATTGCTAAAGAATAAAGATTGGCTTGTCTAACAGCACCATTTGGCATTGCACCTACATAGTCATAATAAAAGCGGTCGTTATATATTTTCCAAATTAAATCATACAATGAGTGTGTCTTAGCATAAGAACGCCAACTTGCAAGGGTTTCTAAAAATCCAGTCAACTTATCAAATAATTGTTCAGTAATAAGATCATTTTGAAAACCGCTTCGAGATTTAGCATTAAGTAGTTTTGTATATAAATTATCAATTCTGTTTTCACTCTTACTTTGAAGCGATAAACGAGCAAGTTCATCTTCATCAAAATTAAACATAGGAGACTTCATGAGTGCTACTAATGAATAATCTTGCAAAGGATTATGAAGAACACGTAAAGTTTCCAACATCACCTGAACCTCTAGTGATTTCAAATAAATTTGTTCTCCACTATCTGATGCCGTTGCTATACCAAAATCACTCAGAGTTTGAATAATTTGAGAATTATACGTTCTAGTTGACACTAAAATAGCAATCGGTTTATCTCTTAAAATATCTATTTCTGATTGAAGATATTTAATTCTTTTATTTAATTCTTCTTTTTCGGAATTAGTTACATCTGCTAGTTTTCCCTTTATTGTGTTTATTTCTAATTCATAATTTACAATTTGCTCCTCAATTTCTCCTTGAAGAGTCTTAATTTTCAGTGCTAACAACCTGTATTTATTAGGATTATTAGTCGCTTTATCTGCAATCTGATCTTCGCTAGTATCTGAATCTTCTATTTGGACTTCATCGTCTGATTCATCATACAAAATAAGTTCTGCCTTGTTTTCAGGGTTAGGACTTATTGTAGAATTAGCATAGACAAGTTTGTGCATGTCATCATAACTAATTTCTCCAACTTCTTTGTCCATCAGACGTTCAAAAACAGCATTGGTTGCTGACAGCACTTCTGAACTACTACGGAAGTTCTCTTTGAGTAAAATCAGTTTACCTTCTTGAGAATTTTGAGAATAGAGTTGGAATTTGTCATTGAAAATCTGAGGATCTGCCTGACGGAAACGGTAGATAGATTGCTTAATATCCCCCACCATAAAGCGATTACGGCCATTAGATAGGAGTTCAATCATTCTCTCTTGAATATGATTGGTATCTTGATACTCATCGACCATAACTTCATAGAATCGCTCCTGATAATCCTTACGAACTTGAGGAAATTTTTCTAAAATTTCAATGGTGTAATGACTGATATCCGCAAACTCATAGGCGTTTTCCTGGCGTTTGCGTTGACGATAAGCCTCCACAAAATCACTCATAAAAGATTGGAAAGTTTTAGCTAGTACCCAAGTTTCTTCGTGATAATGTTCTTGAAATCCGAGTATCGTTGCCTGATTTGATAGTTGTTCTAATTTAGCAAACTGAGTCTTTCTCTCTTCATTATAGGCATCAGCAAGTGAATTCTTAGCGTAATTACGCAAGGCCTGACCTCGGCTTTGTTTTGATATATCTATCACGCTCAACAGGACTCTTTTATAGTCTTCGGGGGTAGACTCGTGATTTAAAGATGAAATCTCATTCAAAACCTTGGCAATATTATCCAAATAGGCAGGTTTTGTTTTTTTCTTAGGATCATTATCCAGATGGTAACGGAAAAAACTTTCCAAATCCCAAAGGGCTTGTTTGATTTGTTCAATTAGTTTGTCTTCTTCGCTGGTAAAATCAGCTTTTTCAAATCCTTTAAGAAAATTCTCCTTAAGCCATTTTTGAGGATTACTTGTAGATTGCAAAAAGTCATAAATTTTATAGACTTGATTTTTAAAATTTGATTCATCTTTCCGGTTACCAGCAAAATTTCTAACTAATTTGTAAAAATCTTTCA
>NZ_RJOG01000061.1:0-1987 GCF_003942965.1 Streptococcus mitis
TATGATTATTACAAATTATACTGAACAACATACCTATAATCAGACTGAAAAAGAGATTAGTTTTTCTGATATTTTAGATTGTAATAAAATATATCAGGGAATACCTTTCAAACGTATTCCCATGCATGCTCTGACTTATAAAACATCGATATTAAAAGAATCTAGAATTAATATAAGTGAAAAAACCTTTTATGTTGATATGGAATATACTTTGTTACCTTTGCAATACGTAAAAAGTTATGTTTATCTTGATTTAAATGTTTACCAGTATTTCTTAGGTAGAAAAGATCAGAGTATGAATTTAAATGTGATGAAACAAAAAGCAGATCATCACAATAGAGTAACCAAAAAAATTCTCAATTATTATGAAGTAATTCGATTTGATAAGAACTTAGAGCCAGTAGTCAAAAATGCATTGACATACTTAATCAACAAGCAATGTCAGTTGTTTATAATGAATAAGAATATCGAGGAAGCGAGCCGATTATTTAGTTATGCTCATAAGTGCCATTATAGATGGAAATATGATCATTCGAAAAAAACGGTCTCACTAATTTATATAAATTCTAGATTTAAAAATATATTTAACCCCATCTTAAAACCGTTAATCAAAAAGCAACAAAAAGAATGGAGTGAGATGGATGAATATTAGTGTAGTTATTCCTGTATATAATGTTGAGGATTACCTTCATTACGCTATAGATAGTTTAGTAAATCAAACACATAAAAATTTTGAGGTTTTACTAATCAATGATGGCTCTACTGATAATTCAGGAAAATTATGTGATAAATATGCTCAAGAATATGATTGGATTAGGGTATTTCATAAAGAGAATGGTGGTCTATCAGATGCACGTAATTATGGAGTGTTAAAAGCAACTAATGAGTGGATATTCTTTTTGGATCCGGACGATTATATAGAGCCTTTTACATTTGAATTATTGACTCTTATTCGAGCAAAATATCAAGCTGATTTGATTTCAACAAAAGTTCAAACTACAAATGAATATGAAAAATACTTCGCAGAACAATTTAATTTAGAATCTAGTCAAAGAGTTACGAAAGAAGAAGCACTAGAATTAATGCTGGAAGATAAGGTTGCAACGGTATCTGCATGTGCAAAACTTTATAAAAAACAAATTTTAGAAATGAGACCATTTCCTATAGGAAAAATTTATGAAGATTTTTTTGTTGTAGCTGAACATTTAAGATTAGCTGAACAAATAGTTATTTCACCTGTTGTTACCTATCATTACTATCGTCGTCCTGGAAGTATCGTACAATCTCAATTTACAGATAAGCGATTTGATTTTTTTGAAGCAGGTGAGTATAACAGGAATCAAATAAAACAATTTTATAGTGGTAATAGTGTAGAAAAGGCGTTAAATTTAAAAATTGTTCAAGGTTCTTTTCATATATCTGAAGCCGCAGCTTCTACGGACACAAAAGCTTTAAGAAATATTGTTAAAAAAGTACGTTCATTTTACTGGAGTATAATCTTTGACTCTAAAGCTTCTGTAAAATTTAAAGTGAAATATAGCTGGTTTTTACTTACTCCCAATTTATACTGTCGTATAAAAAAAATGCTAAAAAGGAGTATATAATGTTTTTAGTTTTTTTAATGTTTTTTGGTGTATTTCTATTATTTCCAATTATAACTACGCCATTCTTATTAATTCCAATAGTTTATAGGTTTAGATATAGTCGATATTATTTAATGTTATTTGTTATAGGTATTTCCTTAATTGCGCTAAGGTATATTCCGTATTTTACTGATGATGGAGCCTATCATTTTAAGGCTGCATATCTGTACCAATTCTATGATAACATTTTTGACTGGTTTAAAAATTTGATGTCAAAAAACATTCCAACTGAATACGGATACTACAATTATCCATTATTTGCGCTATTGTTATATATATTTAGTAAAACTGGGACATATTCATTAATTAGTTTTACAGTCATTATGATTGTTTATTTCTTATAT
>NZ_RJOG01000062.1:0-1787 GCF_003942965.1 Streptococcus mitis
ACTATTATTAATTAATTCTTCTACAACTTGAAGTGAGTTATCCGTACTACCGTCATTAACAACAATCACTTCAAAATCCGCATAATATTTTTTATCTACTTGTTTAAATGATTCTATGCACTTAGTAATATATTGTTCAATATTATACATTGGTACTATGATTGTTACTAATTTATCGTACATTTCATTCTCCCGTCATTTTTTCTATCAATTCAATCCATTGTTTAGTAATTTTCTTTTTATTGAATTTATCAGTATCTAACATCGCATTTTGCGAAAAGCCTAATCTCAATTCATTTTTTTCAATTAATTCTATTATTTTTTGACTCATTTGATTTATATCAAAATTCTCAATTAGATACCCATTTTCTCCATCCAATACGATTTCTGCTGGCCCAGTGGGACAATTAAAACTGACAATAGGTAGTCCATACTGTTTGGCCTCTAAAAGAACTAAGGGAAGTCCTTCGTAACGGGAAGTCATTACATAAATAGCATGGTCTGGATAAATATTATCTGTACCTTTCACATTCCCCTTAAACTGAACTTGTGGCAAAACGCCACCTTTATCCAATTCCTTTATCAAATCTTGTTTAATTTGATCATTGCCCGAGCCATATATATCCCATTGCCAATCCGGATATCTTGATAATACCTTGATTGCGACTCTCGATAAATAGTCATAACCTTTTTGCTTGTGAAATCTACCGACAGTAATTAGTTTTTTAGAATAAAGATTATATTTTTTTTCTACATCTATAGAATTTATCCAATTATAAATGTAATCAACTCTTTTGGGGTTTATCTTATATTTTTTTATATAATTATTTCTATCAACAGTAGTTAGTGTAATTATCTTATCTGCAAGTTTGGCTCCAACATATCTTTGAAGTTTTTTCATAGTAGTGTCTATATCTACGATAGAATTAGTATGATCACAAGAAATAAATTTAATATCCAATCCAATAGTACTCGCAATACCCACACTATTCATTCCCATTCCGATACCCAAAAGCAATTTAATATCGTTCTCTTTAATATATTTTCTTAATAACTTCACTGCTTTAAAAAAATTCTTACGTATTGATATTTTTTTAGAAGATAAATTTTTATAATGAACTCTATTACTTAATGGAAAAAATATGTCTTCTGTACTTACAACCGAAATTAGATGTACTTCGTACACTTTTGATAATTCATTAGCAAGATCTGTGGAAACTTTCAAGCCACCATCTGTACCATCTATAATCCACTTAACTAAAGCTATTTTCTTCATTAATTACCCCTGTACATTTAATTCTTCAAAATGTGCTACTCTATCCTCTTCTTTTGGAAGCTTCATATAGTCTCCATAAATGTGCTTTAGATATGAATCAAAAACTTCAGGGCAATTCAATTGTAGTTCTTCAAAATCTAATTTTATTCCGCTACCAAATATAGTTTTATCCACAATCTCTTTTTTACGATAACGTCCTAAAATATTTCCTACGTAAGTACTACTTTCAAAATCATACGTTTCAGCAATACTATGTATTTTCTCAACTATTTGTTCAGTTGGCAAAAGCTTACTGATACCAATCATTTTCATAAGCCACACAATAGAATTACCTACAAATCCCCGATCAACAATATTTAATTGATTAACAATTGATAATTTATACAATGTTCGATAGAATACAAATTTTGATAAAAATATATTTCTTAACAACTTATTATTTGGAGTACCATCTAATGGAAATAAGTCAATGTAAATTTCATATGATTTATTCCCAATTATGACCTTATCC
>NZ_RJOG01000063.1:0-1725 GCF_003942965.1 Streptococcus mitis
AACCTGCAATTATTATAAAAAAGAAAAAAGTTGGAAGAACAAGAAATCTTAACTCTTGTTCTTTATCCTCATATTTTAATGAGAAAAAGGCCAGGAAAGAGATATAGACGAACATTAAAAGATAGATTGTCATTATTCCTCCCCTGCCTTTCAAATAGTTATTTTAATAATAGTAATAATAGGTGTCTTTATGTGAATCTATTTTATTCATTATCACACCAAGTAGTCTAGCTCCAACATGATCTAATCTTCTTTTTGCTTCTGTAACTTGACGCCGTTTTGATTTCTTTATATCTACAACAAGAAGGGTAGCGTCAGAAATACTGGCTAGTACTTGAGCATCTGTTGCTGCCAGCAAGGGAGGTGTATCGATAATGACATAGTCATAAAAATCCTCAAATGCTCTTAGTGTTTCTTCCATAGAAGAACTAGCTAACATCTCAGATGGATTAGGTGGAACAGGTCCTGAGGTCAGTACATCAAAATTCACATCATTTACCGTCATATGATTAATGGAATCTACACCTGACCTTTTTAATAGAAAGGTGCTTAATCCTTCAGTATTGTTTAGCTCTGTTAATTTATGTTGGGTTGGTTTACGCATGTCTGCATCTATGATAATAACTTTTTTCCCTTGTTGAGCCAGAGAGGCAGCAAGATTGATGCTGACTTCACTCTTTCCTTCATTGGGATTGGCACTTGTAACGACAATGATTTTAATATTTTTTCCAAATTCTGAGAACTGAAGATTACTCCTTAAAGTTCTAAAGGACTCAGCTACGATGGATTTACTGTTATGAATAACTTCGATATGCATGTCACTCACCTCTTCTCTTTCTCTCTATAGTCGGAATCATCCCGAGAACAGGTGTTCCCACTAACTCTTCCAAGTCTTCGTAAGAATCAATCGAATCACTCAATACATATTTGATGAAAATAACATTAAATCCTACAAAAGAAAATACTAGAATAGATACAAGAAGATTCTTCCATAAAACTGGGTAAACTGGAGAGCTACTTCCCAATGCTTCTGTTACAACTGATAAATTATCCCGTCCTAATCTGTCTGCTGTAAATTTTTTATACTGAATGACATACTCTCTTATGTAACGATCAGCTAATTCTCTATCGAGAGCTCTTACGGTTACTGTTACCAACTGAGAACCTGAGTCGTTTGTTAATTTAACCGATTTGATTTTAGCAATTTCATCTGGAGACAAACCTAATGCTTTATTGGTATCTTCTTTTACTGGAGGAAGATCTGCTATTTCTAAATAAGTCTTAGCTTGTCTTTGAAAGAGATTTATGGCTTCAATTGTTTGTGTATCATTATTCTGACCATTTGTTTGGCTTGAAGTGTTCTTCATTATGAGCTTAGAGGAGACACTGTATATAGGAGAAATGATAAAAACAGTATATAGACCAACTGCTGTCGTCCCTATTAATGTAAAAAGGATTAGAAACAGAAATTTACTTTTAATTAAAGTAAAAATTCTGTTGATATTTTTATTGAAAATACTCATCTTTTATTTTTGTCCTTTACTTTTCTTCCCTATCGGAATTATCTAAATCCATGTCCATTAAAAATAACTTTAATTGTATCATATTTTTATTTGTTATACAATAGTTTTTTTAATCCGAAAAGACTCACACTAAACGCTAGCAACTGGAATTTACTCTAAGACGACTCTGTTTTAGGGATATTTGTCGTTCACTTTTTCTGAG
>NZ_RJOG01000064.1:0-1581 GCF_003942965.1 Streptococcus mitis
CTGACACTGTCAGACAAGTAGAATATTGAAGGGATATCAGAATGGGACAAGAAATTAAGTCAATCCGAAAGCAATTTAGAATTACGAGACAAGAAGAAAAACAGATAAAAGAAATGATGAGGGAACAAAAAGTGGATATTTTCTCAGAATTTCTTCGTCAAAATTTATTGAAAAAGAATTATCAGGATAGAATTTTTGAAAGTTGGTTCTCCCTTTGGCAGTCTCAAAAGTTTGAACAGATTAGTCGAGATGTGTATGAAGTTCTGGTTGTCGCAAGAGAAAATCATCAAGTGACTCAAGAGCACGTCTCAATCTTATTGACTTGCGTTCAAGAATTGATTGCAGAAGTGAATCAAGTGCAGCCACTCAGTCGTGAGTTCCGTGAAAAATATATGGGTTAGGAGGATGTAATGGTTTATCGCTATCGTACCAATCTCAAAAAAGTATTTCTAACTGATCCAGAATTACACCAATTGAATGAACGGATTGCTAAGAGCAATTGTCAAAATTTCTCAGTCTATGCCAGAAAAGTGTTACTTAATCCCAATATGGCTTTTGTCACAATTAACACGGATACCTATGAACAGTTAGTGTTTGAATTGAGACGGATTGGAAATAACATCAATCAAATTGCGCGTGCGATTAATCAAAGCCATTTGATTTCTCAGGACCAATTACAAGAATTTAGTAAAGGAGTCGGAGAGTTAATTAAGGAAGTGGATAGAGAATTTCAAGTGGAAGTGAAAAAATTGAAGGAGTTTTATGGTAGTCACTAAACATTTTGCGACACATGGTAAAAAATATCGTAGGCGTTTGATTAAGTATATCCTCAATCCCTATAAAACAGATGATTTGAAATTGGTATCTGATTTTGGAATGAGCAATTACTTGGACTTCCCTAGTCATGCAGAAATGGTAGAGATGTACAATGTCAACTTCACCAATAATGACAAGTTGTACGAATCCAGAAACGACCGACAAGAAAAACACCAACAAACTATTCATGCTCATCACCTCATTCAATCATTTTCTCCTGAAGATAATCTGACACCTGAAGAAATTAACCGCATTGGTTATGAGACCATGATGGAATTGACAGGAGGTCGTTTTAAGTTTATCGTAGCAACTCACACAGACAAAGATCATGTTCATAATCACATCCTAATCAACGCTATTGACCGCAATTCAGATAAAAAGTTGATATGGAACTATGCCTTGGAACGAAACCTCCGTATGATTTCAGACCGTATTTCTAAAGTGGCTGGTGCAAAAATTATTGAGAAACGTTATTCCTATCGAAATTATAAAAAATATAGGGAATCTAGTCATAAGTTTGAATTGAAACAACGTCTTTATTTTTTGCTGCAGCAATCTAAATCGTTTGATGATTTTTTAGAGAAAGCAAGGCAGTTGCATGTTCAGATTGATTTTAGTCAAAAGCATAGCCGTTTTTTGATGACAGATAGAACGATGATAAAACCAATTCGAGGACGCCAACTCAGCAAACGAGATCTATATGATGAAGAATTTTTTAGAACGCATTTTGCTAAGCAAGAGATTGAAAGTCGTTTAGAATTTTTG
>NZ_RJOG01000065.1:0-1425 GCF_003942965.1 Streptococcus mitis
TGAACTGCACCCCAAAAGTTAGACAGAAAAAATCTAACTTTTGGGGTGTTTTTATTATGAAATTAACTTATGATGATAAAGTTCAGATCTATAAACTTAGAAAACAAGGATATAGCATAGAGAAGCTTTCAAATAAATTTGGGATAAACAATTCTAATCTTAGGTACATGATTAAATTGATTGATCGTTACGGAATGGAGTTCGTCAAAAAAGGAAAGAATTGTTACTATTCACCTGAACTAAAACAAGAGATCATTGATAAAGTTCTTCTCGAAGGTNGTTCGCAAATAAGGGTNTCTCTAGATTATGCTCTTCCAAGTGTTGGAATGTTGCCTAATTGGCTGGCACAATATAAGAAAAACGGGTATACTATTGTTGAGAAAACAAGAGGGAGAGCACCTAAAATGGGACGTAAACCAAAGAAGAAGCCCGAAGAGATGACAGAGCTAGAGCGACTTCAAGCAGAAAATGAGTACTTGAGAGCGGAGAATGNCATTCTAAAAAAGTTGAGAGAACTCCGATTGAGGGACGAAAAGGAGCGAAAANAAAAACAGAAATTGTCCGAGGATTGGTAACGGAGTTTGCCTTAGAGATTCTTCTAAAGATTATTAAGCTAGCTCGTTCAACCTATTATTACCAGCTAAAGCAGTTAAATAAAAGCGATAAAAATCATGATATTAAAGATGAAATTCAAGCTATTTTTACTGAGCATAAAGGAAATTATGGTTATCGCCGAATGACTCTAGAATTGAGGAATCGTGGTTTTGTAGTGAACCATAAGAAGGTCCAACGTCTGATGAAGATCCTTGGTTTAAGTGCCCGAATTCGTCGTAAACGCAAGTATTCTTCCTACCAAGGAGAGATTGGCAAGAAAGCAGATAACCTTATTCAACGCCAATTTGAAGCATCGAATCCAATGGAAAAGTGCTATACAGATGTGACAGAGTTTGCCATTCCGGCAAGCAGCCAAAAGCTCTATTTATCACCAGTTTTAGATGGTTTTAACAGCGAAATTATCGCCTATAATCTTTCTACGTCACCGAACTTGATACAAGTGAAAGATATGCTAGAACAAACCTTTACAGAGGAATATTACGAAAATACAATTCTCCATAGTGACCAGGGATGGCAATACCAACACGATTTCTATCATCATTTTTTAGAGGATAAAGGAATCCAGCCATCTATGTCGCGTAAGGGTAACAGCCCAGACAACGGCATGATGGAATCCTTCTTTGGTATTTTGAAATCCGAAATGTTTTATGGTTACGAGAAGACGTTTAAATCACTTAATCAATTGGAGCAAGCTATTGTAGACTATATTGATTACTACAACAATAAACGCATTAAGGTAAAATTAAAAGGACTTAGTCCTGTGCAATACAGAACTAAATCCTTTACTTAAATTATTTGTCTAACTTTTTG
>NZ_RJOG01000066.1:0-1402 GCF_003942965.1 Streptococcus mitis
GAACATTACCGCCAGATTTTATATAGCAATGCAAATAAGAGCGATGATGAAATATTAAAAGAAACATTCCTAGAAAAAATTGATAGATACAAAGATTATCAATTTGAGATTTCTGAAATTCCAAATTCAGTTCAAGTCGACATTGAGAAAGAAAGTAAGAAGAGATTTCCAGAGCTAAGTGTGTCAATTACTGATGAGATTGACATTGATGGCATGTATGATAATAATGTCGAAGAGTTAGTCACGGTTGCAGCTATTACAATAGATGATTTTGATTATTATATTAATGGTCATCAAAAAGTTTCTTCCTTACTGTATTTTGGTATTCCGTCCCGTTTAAGAGAAGATATACTGAAATTCATTACTAAAGAAAATGAAGTTGATTTGAACGGAGAAAAATCTGGCATCTCTATTGAAGGAACATCAACTGTTCAAACCATTCTTGAACCATCGAATAGTGATAGTAGGAAAGGTAAGAACACACGAAATGGAGAAAGAAGTAAACGAGATTATGATAATAGAAACTCCGCAAATGATGATGCTGGTGAAACAGCAGAACAAATTGCTTATGCTGAATTGACTCAGAATCAAAAACTTAATGTAATTTGGAATTCGAAATATTCTAGTAAATCTTCAGATCGTAATAAGCAGCCACCAAACGGAATTGTTTGTGATATGTGGGTTCATGACCCAGAGAATGGGAATATGTACTTTGAGGTAAAATCATCAATTACAGAATTTGAAATGTCGATTAATGAATATAATTCTATGTCAGATAACCGTGACTCTTACGAGGTCGTTTTAGTCAATCGTGATACCAAAGAAATAAGTCGTCATAAATTTGATGAACTTGATGGATTGAAACAGACAAGTAGCTATCTTTTCAAATTTAAGCAAAAGAGAAGTGACGGTTGAGTGATTTGTTCCCACAAACCTATTCAATCTATCAACTCAAAAATCATAAACAACCATTATTATAGTAGGAAGATACAAAGTGTACTCTCAACGCACGTTGAGTGCGTGAGCTTGTTGGTAAAACGAAGTTAATCCTCAAAAGGTTCCCCGGACCTTTTGAGTCCCGCAAACGCACCATGTTGAGGCCGTATCACTGCTTGTACGAGCTGAGGCATCAGCGAAGTAGAAACAGATGTTCTGCCCATGGGATAGCTGTCGTAGAGTAAGGAGTTTACGACGAAACGATACAGTAACAGCGAATCGATGAGTGTGTAGCTTAACTGGTGAATGCGTAAAAATCTAATAACAAAAGAACTTAAGAAAGCCTTGAAACAAAGGCTTTGGTCGTAAGAGATATTTTAGTATTATACCTGAAATTAAAATATAATAGGTTAAAAGTAGATTTGTGAGTTTTGAACAATTTTTCCTAGCATACTTAGGAGTGGAG
>NZ_RJOG01000067.1:0-1387 GCF_003942965.1 Streptococcus mitis
TACAAGCGCGTCGGCCTCAGCGTCAACAAGTGCCTCAGCTTCCGCATCAACCAGTGCGTCAGCTTCAGCAAGCACAAGCGCCTCGGCCTCAGCAAGTACCAGTGCGTCAGCTTCAGCAAGTACCAGTGCATCAGCCTCAGCATCGACAAGTGCTTCAGCTTCAGCGTCAACAAGTGCCTCGGCTTCAGCAAGTACTAGTGCATCGGCTTCAGCGTCAACAAGTGCGTCAGCCTCAGCATCGACAAGTGCCTCAGCTTCCGCATCGACAAGTGCATCAGCTTCAGCGTCAACAAGCGCATCGGCCTCAGCAAGTACTAGTGCATCGGCTTCAGCGTCAACAAGCGCATCGGCTTCAGCAAGTACAAGTGCATCGGCTTCGGCATCAACCAGTGCGTCGGCTTCAGCAAGTACTAGTGCGTCAGCATCGGCATCAACCAGTGCGTCGGCTTCAGCAAGTACGAGTGCTTCAGCTTCAGCAAGTACAAGTGCATCAGCCTCAGCGTCAACAAGTGCATCGGCTTCAGCAAGTACCAGCGCGTCAGCATCGGCGTCAACAAGCGCGTCGGCTTCAGCGTCAACCAGTGCCTCGGCTTCTGCAAGTACCAGCGCGTCAGCCTCAGCAAGTACGAGTGCCTCAGCTTCAGCAAGCACTAGCGCGTCAGCATCGGCAAGCACTAGCGCCTCGGCCTCAGCAAGTACTAGCGCGTCAGCATCGGCATCAACCAGTGCGTCGGCTTCAGCAAGTACTAGCGCGTCGGCTTCAGCAAGTACCAGTGCTTCAGCATCGGCAAGTACTAGCGCGTCAGCTTCAGCAAGTACCAGTGCTTCAGCATCGGCAAGTACTAGCGCGTCAGCTTCAGCAAGTACGAGTGCCTCAGCTTCAGCAAGTACCAGTGCCTCAGCTTCAGCAAGTACTAGTGCGTCAGCATCGGCATCAACCAGCGCCTCGGCCTCAGCAAGTACCAGTGCTTCAGCATCGGCATCAACCAGTGCGTCGGCCTCAGCAAGTACCAGTGCTTCAGCATCGGCATCAACCAGTGCGTCGGCTTCAGCAAGTACAAGTGCCTCAGCTTCAGCAAGTACTAGCGCGTCGGCTTCAGCAAGTACCAGTGCTTCAGCATCGGCAAGTACTAGCGCGTCAGCTTCAGCAAGTACAAG
Organism: Streptococcus mitis; assembly: GCF_003942965.1. Classification (GTDB taxonomy): domain Bacteria; phylum Bacillota; class Bacilli; order Lactobacillales; family Streptococcaceae; genus Streptococcus; species Streptococcus mitis_BH. Next base: position 1,159 of record NZ_RJOG01000067.1, read on the forward strand.
CGCGTCGGCCTCAGCGTCAACAAGTGCCTCAGCTTCCGCATCAACCAGTGCGTCAGCTTCAGCAAGCACAAGCGCCTCGGCCTCAGCAAGTACCAGTGCGTCAGCTTCAGCAAGTACCAGTGCATCAGCCTCAGCATCGACAAGTGCTTCAGCTTCAGCGTCAACAAGTGCCTCGGCTTCAGCAAGTACTAGTGCATCGGCTTCAGCGTCAACAAGTGCGTCAGCCTCA
>NZ_RJOG01000068.1:0-1384 GCF_003942965.1 Streptococcus mitis
CGCGAGACGGAATCGAACCGCCGACACATGGAGCTTCAATCCATTGCTCTACCAACTGAGCTACCGAGCCTTATTGCGGGAGCAGGATTTGAACCTACGACCTTCGGGTTATGAGCCCGACGAGCTACCGAGCTGCTCCATCCCGCGTTAATACTAAAGGAGGATGTGGGATTCGAACCCACGCACGCTTTTACACGCCTGACGGTTTTCAAGACCGTTCCCTTCAGCCGGACTTGGGTAATCCTCCATATTATTCAAATGGACCTTGTAGGACTTGAACCTACGACCACTCGGTTATGAGCCGAGAGCTCTAACCAGCTGAGCTAAAGGTCCAACAAGATCATCATAGCGGCGAAGGGGATCGAACCCCCGACCTCCCGGGTATGAACCGGACGCTCTAGCCAGCTGAGCTACACCGCCATCAATCGGGAAGACAGGATTCGAACCTGCGACACCTTGGTCCCAAACCAAGTACTCTACCAAGCTGAGCTACTTCCCGAGTTAAATAGAAAAATGCACCCTAGAGGAGTCGAACCTCTAACCGCCTGATTCGTAGTCAGGTACTCTATCCAGTTGAGCTAAGGGTGCTCATTATTGTATGCCGAGGACCGGAATCGAACCGGTACGATCGTTACCAATCGCAGGATTTTAAGTCCTGTGCGTCTGCCAGTTCCGCCACCCCGGCCTCTCAAAGCGAACGACGGGATTCGAACCCGCGACCCCCACCTTGGCAAGGTGGTGTTCTACCACTGAACTACGTTCGCACTACTACTTCTACATAAAAATGCCGGCTACATGACTTGAACACGCGACCCTCTGATTACAAATCAGATGCTCTACCAACTGAGCTAAGCCGGCTCATTTATTATTCCATAATGCGGGTTAAGGGACTTGAACCCCCACGCCGTTAAGCGCCAGATCCTAAATCTGGTGCGTCTGCCAATTCCGCCAAACCCGCATATATGACCCGTACTGGGCTCGAACCAGTGACCCATTGATTAAAAGTCAATTGCTCTACCAACTGAGCTAACGAGTCTAAAATAACTTGCGTTATCTTAAACGGTCCCGACGGGAATCGAACCCGCGATCTTCGCCGTGACAGGGCGACGTGATAACCGCTACACTACGGGACCTTTGGGAGTTAACGGGATCGAACCGCTGACCCTCTGCTTGTAAGGCAGATGCTCTCCCAGCTGAGCTAAACTCCCTAGAGCTAAGCGACTTCCATATCTCACAGGGGGCAACCCCCAACTACTTCCGGCGTTCTAGGGCTTAACTTCTGTGTTCGGCATGGGTACAGGTGTATCTCCTAGGCTATCGTCACTTAACTCTGAGTAATACCTACTCAAAATTGAATATCTATTCAAACCAAGAAAACCGCTCG
>NZ_RJOG01000069.1:0-1384 GCF_003942965.1 Streptococcus mitis
GGATAAATAAATTTTGTTATAACTAAACGATAGCGTTTCATCTATTTCTCTCCTTTCTAGAAAGCCAACAACCACAATAATCGCAACTTTCACCTTGACCCAATTCCAATAGCAATGTTGTTTTATTCTTTTCCCAATGTTCCTTTTTCAATTCTATCTCTAATTCTTATATGGATTTTTCGAGAAAATGTTAAAAAATTCTTGAAGTTGGATTATCTACTTGCTCACAATTTATCACAAATTCTTGTTATTTTGTGTTTTAGTTTGACTCTTGACGGTAATTATATAAGAGAGTGGGCAATTAAGTTAATTTATCTTCTGGGGCCTTGGTATATTATTTCCTTGGCAATGATAATTATTCACTCTTATCGTAAATCTAAGCAAGAAGAGGAATTTAAAACTAAAAAACAAATTGAAGCCCTATTTAAAATATTTGATAAACACGAAATTACAGAAACTACATATCCTGTAATTTGCCCATCTTGTGGTGGAGGAAATTTATTGGAATTGGGTCAAGGTGAAAGTTGCGATTATTGTGGTTGTTGGCTTTCTAGAAAGGAGAGAAATAGATGAAACGCTATCGTTTAGTTATAACAAAATTTATTTATCCTCCTATCTTCATAATATGCTTTGTAAATGGTCTTAAATTATGCCAAATTTTACTGCAAGAAAGTACTTCCTTATTGGAACGGAAAGGTGAGGATCAATTTTTGAATTTTTACTATTCCATGTTCAATTTGTTCATTCAGTTTTCATTTGGGTTATTTTTTATCTTTTTAGTAATTTCATTCATCCTATTACTAAAACCACCAACCATGAAAAAATATAAGACAAGTTTAAAAACAGTTTTAGAGTATGAAAATCGANACGAGGATGTTCTTGTAGATCAAGGAAATGAAATGCGAAAAGAAACAGATTATCGTCTAACTGCAAAACGAGTCTACTGTCCAACATGTCACACACCAACAGAAGGTATAATAGGAACTTTTAAAACGTGTGAATATTGTGGAGAGACTTTCAAATTATCTTAAAATTATTATTTATAATTCAAATAACAAAAATAATTTAATGTATATGTTTAATCACTCTATTATGGAGTGATTTGTCTTATTTTTATATTTGTGAAAGGATTGCTTATGAGTGGCTCATTTTCTGATAGTCCTACCCATGATGACAAATTTAGCGTTGAGAACGATATTAATGGTAGTGTAGAACACCTTTTACGCTCTTTCCAAGTAAACTGGAAAATAAGTTAGAAAATTCTTTCGCTTTTTTCTAAAAGCAACGGAACTTATTATATGATTTAGTTTTATAGTTGATACAGATTAATAAAATCTTGACGAAATTTTATATATAGACAGTAATTGTCTATGGGATGTGGTAG
>NZ_RJOG01000070.1:0-1358 GCF_003942965.1 Streptococcus mitis
ACGAAAGACATTGTCAATTGGCTTAATCAAGATGAAGAATTGACAGATTTATTATCTTCGGTAAAAAAAGAATCAAGTGCAAGTCAGCAATCAAACTGGACCGGATTTTTCTTTTATTCAAATGAGTATGTGAAATACATTTTGAATAAAACACCATGGATTGAAATTGACGGAGAGAAATATAGTCCCAGACAAATTGTGCTATATGAAAAGCTTAAGGCACACGTTCCGGGATTGTATGGAGTTTCTGAACAAAGCTTAATGGAACTCTTGGGGCAACACATTGTTGAACAGTTGGATTTCAGAAAAAATATGGCGATGTTTTCGGATGATGAAATAAGAGCTATATTAGTTGAGTTACCAAAATTCGATAAAGGTGAAATAAGTCGCAGATTATATAATGAACTTATCAGAAATAAAAAAGGAATGAATCCTACTTATTCTACCGAAGGATTATCAGTCTTAGCCAAAGATGGCTTCTTTTACCCAAACAAAGAATTAAGGTATGCTGATAAGCGACTGCCAAAATCAATAGAAAAACAAATGCGTTTTATTTACGTGCCTGAAAAAGCTAGTACAACTACAATATGTGAATGGCTTGGGGTTGAACGCTTCAAAACAAATTTAAAATTGGAAACATTTGAGTTATTAGAAGATTATTCTGAGGATTTCAAAAAAGAGATTGATGATATCAAAACTGCGGTATTATCTACGATAGATGACAATAGTAAGAATGTTAGTTCATTAAAACGTATTCAGATTATTCCATGCAGCAAAATATCTGCTAAAGATGTTGAGCAAGATAGTCAGTCAATCGTTTTGGAAGATTATTATTTTGTGGAAAGTAAAGGAAAATTCTACTTAAAATTACCTGCTAATTCTATTGAAATTAATCAATTACGTTTGATTGATACGTTTTCTTCAACAATCGTAGACATATTCAAGCAGGTGTTAAATCTAAGCTTAGATTTGAATTTGATTGAATTGTTAATTTCCCGAGATACGGAACATAAACAAAGAAAAATAACTGAAGAATTCGGTGTAGATAAGTGGAATGAATCGTTTGAGCTATTGTTTAGCGAAAATGCGTTAAATAAAAAAGTTAATGACTTTTTGTTANCAAATGGACTAAATGAAGAGGAATATCCTACCATTTTTGAAATTGACTATTCATATGCATTAAAAGAAGAAGAATATCAATTGTTGGCGATAGCTCTAGAAAGCATTTCAAAAGATATTGAGGATTTGAATGGATTGTCAGAATTGATTCATTTGGATATTCGTGAATTTTGGAAACTGAAATTAAGATCTTATCTAGATAAGAAAGCGGAACATTACCGCCAGATTTTATATAGCAA
>NZ_RJOG01000071.1:0-1353 GCF_003942965.1 Streptococcus mitis
TCAGCTTCAGCAAGTACTAGTGCGTCAGCATCGGCATCAACCAGCGCCTCGGCCTCAGCAAGTACCAGTGCTTCAGCATCGGCATCAACCAGTGCGTCGGCTTCAGCAAGTACAAGTGCCTCAGCTTCAGCAAGTACAAGCGCGTCGGCTTCTGCAAGCACTAGCGCGTCGGCTTCAGCAAGTACCAGTGCTTCAGCATCGGCAAGTACAAGCGCGTCAGCTTCAGCAAGTACGAGTGCCTCAGCTTCAGCAAGTACAAGCGCGTCGGCCTCAGCGTCAACAAGTGCCTCAGCTTCCGCATCAACCAGTGCGTCAGCTTCAGCAAGCACAAGCGCCTCGGCCTCAGCAAGTACCAGTGCGTCAGCTTCAGCAAGTACCAGTGCATCAGCCTCAGCATCGACAAGTGCTTCAGCTTCAGCGTCAACAAGTGCATCGGCTTCAGCAAGTACTAGTGCATCGGCTTCAGCGTCAACAAGTGCGTCAGCCTCAGCATCGACAAGTGCCTCAGCTTCCGCATCGACAAGTGCATCAGCTTCAGCGTCAACAAGCGCCTCGGCCTCAGCAAGTACNAGTGCATCGGCTTCCGCATCGACAAGCGCATCGGCCTCAGCAAGTACCAGTGCTTCAGCTTCAGCAAGTACCAGTGCTTCAGCTTCCGCATCAACAAGCGCGTCGGCCTCAGCAAGTACCAGTGCATCAGCTTCAGCAAGTACCAGTGCTTCAGCTTCAGCATCAACAAGTGCCTCGGCTTCTGCAAGTACCAGCGCGTCAGCCTCAGCAAGCACAAGTGCCTCGGCTTCAGCAAGTACTAGTGCGTCAGCATCGGCGTCAACAAGCGCGTCGGCTTCAGCGTCAACCAGTGCGTCGGCTTCAGCAAGTACAAGTGCCTCAGCTTCAGCAAGTACAAGCGCGTCAGCTTCAGCAAGTACAAGCGCGTCGGCTTCTGCAAGCACTAGCGCGTCGGCTTCAGCAAGTACCAGTGCTTCAGCATCGGCAAGTACTAGCGCGTCAGCTTCAGCAAGTACCAGTGCGTCAGCCTCAGCAAGTACCAGTGCATCGGCTTCGGCATCAACCAGTGCGTCGGCTTCAGCAAGTACGAGTGCCTCAGCTTCAGCAAGTACTAGTGCGTCAGCATCGGCATCAACCAGCGCCTCGGCCTCAGCAAGTACCAGTGCTTCAGCATCGGCATCAACCAGTGCGTCGGCTTCAGCAAGTACAAGTGCCTCAGCTTCAGCAAGTACAAGCGCGTCGGCTTCTGCAAGCACTAGCGCGTCGGCTTCAGCAAGTACCAGTGCTTCAGCATCGGCAAGTACAAGCGCGTCAGCTTCAGCAAGTACGAGTGCCTCAGCTTCA
>NZ_RJOG01000072.1:0-1279 GCF_003942965.1 Streptococcus mitis
GAAGTTGGCTACTTAATTACCGATGAGCAAATTCTTATTCGCTTCAAAAAAAAGGTTATGAAGCCTATATAAATGATTTTTCTGATTCAGCAGTTAAGAAAAATTCAACTATGTCGTATAGAGAATTTTACGAAACGTATTTCAAGCCAGACTATAAACAATCAGTCAAACCACAGACGTTTGAAAGTAGATTGTCTTCAATGGAAATTCATTTGAAATATTTTTTTAATCGTAAGTTGAGAGATATATCTGCTCCAATGGTTAAAAAATGGCAAAATAATCTTTCATCTAAATATTCATTAGGTTATGTAAGGGCAATACACGGGCTATTTCAAAAGAGTTTAGATTTAGCAGTTAAATTAGGTTTACTTAACCAGAATATAGCAAAACAAGTCGGAAATGTTAGAAAGGTACGGCAAAAAGTCGATTTTTGGACAAAGGAGGAAGCCAAGAAAGTATTCTCAACATTTGATTTACAAGACTATTATGATAGATTTGCTTTTACTCTTATCTATACTCTCTTTATGACTGGCTTAAGAATAGGAGAAGCACAAGCCCTGATATGGTCTGATATTGATTTTACCGAAAAAACCCTAGAAGTTAGTAAAAATATGNATTATAAAACCTCAAAAGAATTTTATATTACCGAACCAAAGCCTTTAGCAAGCAATAGAATAATTGCTCTTGACGATATAACTTTGCAATATTTGAGCGAGTGGAAAGATATTCAAGGAAAAAATATTATTAGTGATTTTATTTTCTCCTACAATGGTTTACCAACCAACAAAAGTGCAACGCATCATATAATTACACGTCATTCCAAACTTGCTGGAGTTCATAGAATCAAAACACACGCATTGAGACATTCTCACGCAAGCCTCTTAATTTCTTTAGGAGAAAATGCATTAGTTATTCGAGATAGACTTGGACATGAAGATATACAAACCACGCTAGGAACATATGGGCATTTATATCCAAATATGAACCGTGAAGTAGTAGATAAGTTGAACAAAGTTTTTAAGTATATTGAATAACAGAGTTTTTACTAATAACAGTATGTGGATAGAAAATGCAATAATTCAAATCCTTAAAAAATTTTGATATAATTAAATATAGTTTTTAAGAATGAAAGCGATGGTGAAGATGAGACATGAATAGCGGACAGAAGAAAAGACTCAATTCAATTTTTAGTAGATATTATAACTATTATTACACCATCTTTAATATTGATTTAACAGAAGATTTATTAAAAAAGACAGAGTTTACGATTGAAAAACCA
>NZ_RJOG01000073.1:0-1220 GCF_003942965.1 Streptococcus mitis
AAGAGAAAGAGAGCTTGAAAATGATTATGGAAAAACAAAAACTTTTACTGATTTTAAATCAAACATGGGGAATGTTCAATTTTTAGATAAGGATAAAATTAACCTTTCTAACCCAAGGCATTTTAAGAACATTTCTGATGAAGCTCTTATAGAAACGCCTAAAACAGTAAAAACAAAAATGGCTGAATTATCTAATAATGTTCCAAAAGAATATAAAGAAAACATTAAAAAAGAACAAGACGCCTACATTATAAAAGTAAGAGATGGTGAAACTGTATCTTACAATACAACACTTGATCAGGATAGTTATTTGCGAAAAGAGTTTGGAATTGATACGATTTCAATTGAGAAAACTTACGATTTTGGTTTAACTAAAAATCCGGATTATTTTGATGTTGTTACAGATAAAATGGCTGTAGAAAGCTATATTCTCAGCAAAGTTATCAAATCTGCAAATCCTGAAGATAGAAATCCTTCTGTCACAACCAAATATATATACAAAGACAAAAATGGAAATGCAATTCCTTTTAACAAGTTGTATGCTAAAGTCATTAACGATTCTATCTTTAACAAACAAAACTTTTTGAAAGAAAGCGATGTTCCTTTAGAAGCATTTAAAAACCCTGAAGCTGTTCCTATCCGTGGTGACTATAGCTTGTTAAGAAAAATTGGATACAAGGGAACTGCTACAGAAGATGGGGGGCTAACACAGACTTTTGAGCATTACTTTAATAACCCCCAACACTACTACAACTTTAGTGCGAATTCTATTTATTACTTTCGTAAGAAAAACTTATTAAATGATATTGATTACGAAAAAATCATGAAGCCTGTTTCTAGTAACTATCACTTTGTTACAGTTATTAAATTGACAGATACGGGTCTTCTACAACAACAATTTGTTGATGAAAAAGGAAATGAAATTGCTCCTACAATTACTAGCGAGAAAAGTGATAAAGGAACTACAGTTACTGTAGCAACTCCTCCAAATGAAATAACTTATAAAGGTCAAACTTATTTATTACAAAAAGAAAATATTCCAAGTAGTTTAGTCATTAAAAAAGGAATTAATTCAGTAACTTTTAGATATAAATTACAAGTTGTTAGTGAAAAGGGAACTCCAGAAACTCATGAAGTCCCAGCATTTAACGGAGGGGTATCGCCTAGCGATGCACCGGTTGTTGATATTCCAGAATATCGTGCTCCTTTAAGTATGGTAG
>NZ_RJOG01000074.1:0-1142 GCF_003942965.1 Streptococcus mitis
CGATGAGTTGTATTTTACAGATTAATATTATTTAGCATTCTTTTTAGTCACTTTTTAATTCTCAAATTCCCTTTGTTTATACAACCATAATATTATTGAAAAACAACTTAAGATTAAAGATTTTCATCCTCTTTTTATTCCGGTAGCACTACACACTCAACTCAAACAACTTATAAAACTCACCTCTCCTATCCATCAAGTCACAAAAAGAACCATCTTCAACAATGACGCCTGCTTTCATAAAGAGAATTCTATCGTATCTTTTCAAAATGTTTTCATTCAACTTGTGGGTTACTACAAGTGCAGTCAAATTTTGAATATCCAAGATTGAACTTTCAATTTCAGTAGTTACTTGATTATCCAAAGACGAAGTAGCCTCATCCAATAATAAGATTGGTGTTTTTCGAATCAAGGCACGCGCAATACTAACTCTTTGTTTTTGTCCGCCAGATAAATTTGATCCATTCTCTCCACATAAAGCTTGTAAACCAGATTCATTATCTAAAACATAACTTTCTAAACCTGACTGCTGGACAGCTTGCCTAATTTCCTCATCAGTGAAGAATTGATTAAGAGTAATATTTGCTCTTAAAGTATCATCAAAGATATAAACATCTTGCTGAACAATAGTCATTAAGTTATAAAGGCTCTCTGCTGAAATAGCTTGCAAATCTTGATTATCAATTGAGATATACCCACTTGTTACATCATAGAAACGCAGTAATAGATTGAGTAAAGTTGATTTTCCACTACCTGACATACCTACTATTGCAATTTTTTCCCCCTTTTTGATCTGCAAAGATAAATTATTAAAAATCTTTTTCTCAGCATTAGGGTAGAAAAAATCTACGTTTGAAAAAGAAATGACATCATCAAAATATTCTTTCGTTTTACCAGTTTGAAGTTCGATTACATCTTTTACCTCAAATGAATTCAGTGTAGCCTGACCTTCGCGGAATTTACTCATTCCCATACCAATTTCATTTAGTGGCATTACTACAAAATTGACTAGTTGAACAATAGCTGTAACACTCCCGATTGTGGTATGCCCACCGAAGACCAGATACATTCCTCCACCAAAGGCTACTAAAAAAACAATCATCCCTGAAAGTTGAGAAATAACATTAGATAAAACATCAAAT
>NZ_RJOG01000075.1:0-1046 GCF_003942965.1 Streptococcus mitis
ATACTACTTCAACCCTCTCCAAAATCTTTTTACAATATATTTTTCGAATCTCCATTGAATGGCTCCAACAACTCTTGAAATAAAGACAATCTTTTTAGGGAATAATCGATATGCTCGCATTAATAATGATTGACTTGAACTTTTAGCGTAACGATTCAGATACTCGACATATTTTTCTTGATAGGGATTTCCCTCAAATATGCGATAGTCGACAACGTGCATCAAAACTAAATGGAATAAGCGACGCTGTACATATGGAAGTAAGCCAGCATTTCCTTCATATAGTTGTTCCACTTTATCACAAATAGTAAACAAATCCAAATTTTTCAAATTAAATTCGCGATTCATAATACTACCAGAACGCACGCGATAATAATATCCTGTATAATCAATTTTCACTATTTTATGAATATGTTTTAAGATTCCCATTCCTCCATACACATCTTCATAAAATAGACCTTCTAAAAATGGAAAATTGAGAATCACTTCTCTTCTAAACAGTTTAGCGACTGCATTCAAACGGACAATATTATCTTCACATAAAGAGACTAAAGCTTCTTTAGCATTTCCTTGAAAAATAATTTTGACATTCTCGGGAGAAGGGATTTCTATTTCTTTTTTATCATTTGTATACCAACATTCNACGATATCCATTTCTTCTGAAGTCATGTGCTTTAATAATTGTTCCAATATATCGTCTTTAATGACATCATCACTGTCTACAAAAGTGATAAATTCGCCTTTAGATTCAGTCATACCACGATTACGAGCGCCACTTAATCCTTTATTTTCTTGATTGATTAAGTGAAAACGAGGATCTTGTTTACAATATCTCTCACAAATTTCTTTTGAGCCATCTCTTGAACCATCATTTACTAGGATCACTTCTATATCGGTATAAGTTTGATGTTGAATACTATTTAAACATTCTTCCAGATACTCTTCAACATTGAAAACTGGCACAATGACACTTATCATAAATAGGCTCCTATTAAATTTTCCATTTTTTTCGAATTTCTAAATATCTTAAATACAAAGGATAATAT
>NZ_RJOG01000076.1:0-980 GCF_003942965.1 Streptococcus mitis
AATTTATTCTTACTAACATTATTTATTGTCCTGCATAAATTAAACCAAATAGATTTTATTCTATCATCTTTACATAAAATCACTTTATTCACTTACTTATCAAGTAAAGATAATGTTTCCTTAATCCATTTCATCGTATCTGTTGATGATAGATTTTTATCTTCAAGTTCTTTTTTTCGAAATTTTAACAGGGATACAAAATTGTCTACGTATCGACCAACATCTATATTTCGAGCAGCAAGAAGAGCTATAAAATTTTCACGTTGCTGTAAATCACACCTAACCTTGAGTAAACTAAAATGTCTCGTCAAGCCTTCACCTATTCTATAAACATAACTATCTCTATTGATATAGACAGATTTAGGTGAGATTAGATAGATTTTAAACCAAAATTCCATATCTTCACCTAAACTAGTTAGAGAATTAAAACGAATATCCCCCACAACATCTTTTCTTACTAACTTTCCACTTACAAAACGATATGAATGATCGAAAGAATCCAAATCAATTAATTCATTGATTAGTTCTAGATGATGAAAGACTCGTTTATCGTAACCTCGTTGAAAAGAATGAACATACCAAGTATTATCTTCCATAGAAAATCTTTTATATGTTGAAATGGAGACTGACGCAGATTCAGATACTAGAGCAGAATATAGAACTTCTAAATAATCTTCCTCAACCCAGTCATCTGAATCAACAAACGTTAAATAATCACCTCTGGAGTATTCAATCCCCAAATTACGAGCAGAGGAAACTCCGCCGTTTTCTTTCCTATAGTAATGAAAACGGGAGTCACTCTCTGTATATTCCTGACAAATTTTCCCTGAATTATCTGTAGAACCATCATCAATCATAATCACTTCAAAATTTGTATAAGTCTGTTCAACAAGACTTTCCAAGCAAACTCCAATATAACTTTCAGTATTATAAACTGGAATAATAACACTAATCAAAGATTCCATACATTTCACCTACAA
>NZ_RJOG01000077.1:0-954 GCF_003942965.1 Streptococcus mitis
GATCATATTATTCTTTTTGATTACAAAACGGACAGGTACCAAGATTCTACTGAACTAATTGAACGGTATAAAGGTCAACTTTCCTTGTATGAAGAAGGATTAACAAAAGCCTATGGGATAAGTAAAATTGATAAATATCTAATTTTATTTGGGAAAGAAGAAGTAGAAGTAGTTAGAGTTTGATTTCATCAAAGTTATTAGACAGTATTTTAAGTAATCTAGAAAGGGAACATATGAATAGACCAATAGCAGCTATATTTGATATCGACGGAACAATTTTTAGAGATTCCTTACTTTTAAAGCATATGGAAAAGTGTGTTTCCTATGATGTATTTCCAAATAGTGTCAATGCTGAAATTAAATTTCACAAAAATGCTTGGGAAAATAGAGAACTAGACTATGATGACTATCTCTATATTGCTGCAACACTTTATACAAAATATATTGCAGATAAAGATGTACTTGATATTGATTTTGTCGCTAAAAAAGTTATTGAAAAAGAAAGTAAAAAGCTTTATCGATACACTCGTGATCGGATCAAATGGCATAAGGAACAGGGGCACCAGATTATATTTATTTCAGGTTCTCCTGATTTCTTAGTCTCAAAAATGGCAGATAAATTGGGTGCAGATATCTGGTATGCAACAAATTATCTTCAACTTGATAATAAGTACACTGGAGAAGTGATTCCTATGTGGGACTCAACTTCAAAATTACAAGTCTTAAAAAATTTGTTCATTGATTTCGAAAAATCCTATGCTTATGGAGATACGACTGGTGATTTTACAATGCTTCAATCTGTAGGTTTTCCGACAGCAATAAATCCCAATAAGAAATTGTTGGATAAGATTACAAAAGAGAAACTAGATTGTAAGATCATTATCGAAAGAAAAGATGTGATTTATAAACTAGATGAGGTAAAGCATGGAATTTATTAAAGCTGCGAATCAATTT
>NZ_RJOG01000078.1:0-933 GCF_003942965.1 Streptococcus mitis
CTTGCTGAAGCCGAGGCACTTGTGCTTGCTGAGGCTGACGCGCTAGTACTTGCCGATGCTGAAGCACTGGTACTTGCTGAAGCCGACGCGCTAGTACTTGCTGAAGCCGACGCACTGGTTGATGCCGATGCTGACGCGCTAGTACTTGCTGAAGCCGACGCACTGGTTGATGCCGAAGCCGATGCACTTGTACTTGCTGAGGCTGACGCACTGGTACTTGCTGAAGCTGACGCGCTAGTACTTGCCGATGCTGAAGCACTGGTACTTGCTGAAGCCGACGCGCTTGTTGACGCCGATGCTGACGCACTAGTACTTGCTGAAGCCGAGGCACTTGTGCTTGCTGAGGCTGACGCGCTGGTACTTGCTGANGCNGATGCACTTGTTGACGCTGAGGCTGATGCACTTGTACTTGCTGAAGCTGAAGCACTCGTACTTGCTGAAGCCGACGCACTGGTTGATGCCGATGCTGACGCACTGGTACTTGCTGAAGCTGAGGCACTCGTACTTGCTGAAGCCGACGCACTGGTTGATGCCGAAGCCGATGCACTAGTACTTGCTGAGGCTGACGCACTGGTACTTGCTGAAGCCGACGCGCTTGTTGACGCCGATGCTGACGCACTAGTACTTGCTGAAGCCGAGGCACTTGTGCTTGCTGAGGCTGACGCGCTAGTACTTGCCGATGCNGAAGCACTGGTACTTGCTGAAGCCGACGCGCTAGTACTTGCTGAAGCCGACGCGCTAGTACTTGCTGAAGCCGACGCACTGGTTGATGCCGATGCTGACGCGCTAGTACTTGCTGAGGCCGAGGCGCTTGTGCTTGCCGATGCTGACGCGCTAGTGCTTGCTGAAGCCGAGGCACTTGTGCTTGCTGAGGCTGACGCGCTGGTACTTGCAGAAGCCGAGGCACTTGTTGATGCGGAAGCTGAAGCACTG
>NZ_RJOG01000079.1:0-911 GCF_003942965.1 Streptococcus mitis
CTCTATAAGTTGTCTGTAACTACTTCTAGGTATACCTAAATCAATATCATCATCCCAAGGAATAAATCCTTTATGTCTAACCGCTCCTAAAAGAGTACCACCTAGAGCAAAATATGGAATATTATTTTTTTCACACACATCAATACATTTTTTTAAAAGTTTCAATTCTTCTTCATGTATTTTTTTCAAAATTTCTTGTTTTTCCATTATAAAAATTTTTTACCTCAATATTTTATAAATTTTTGGTCTGATTTTTGATTGTATAATTCCAACAACTTGAATTGCAATTTTGCGAGGAATTATCTTAAAAATTTTTAAAAATATATCATCTCTAACAATCTTGTACTCACCTTGGTAATAATGTCTAAACTCATCAACATGTGCAACTACACTACCCTCTTGCCAAGGCCTTCTTGATAAGAAACTCGTTGTAAAATGTCTAAGAACAATCTGACTTTTAGCCTGATTAATTTCTTCTTTTGAATAATATTTAATCGGTTTTTTAAATGTTATCATTTCCTCATAGCTCATATCTTCAAATATAGTCATATAATTATATTTCGGAGATATAGGTTTAAATGAATTGTATAAAACTGCATTCAAAACACCCTGATCACCTTGAATTATTTTTCCATCAAAGTCCTTAATAACCTTAAATAATTGATTTTCAACTTGTTCCTTACGCCATCTTTCTAAATCTATGAACATTACACCGGAGTTAAATATAGGTTTATCTTTTGGAATCTTTAAAACCTTTTTATATTCTTTGTTAAAAACATCTGCAACACCTAAAACAATATTCCCTTTAAAATCAATATCAAATAATTCTTTTAAAGAATTCATTACAATAATGTCACTATCTAAATATAAAACTTTAGAAATATTATTCGGAAGAATACTCCCTAATAATA
>NZ_RJOG01000080.1:0-900 GCF_003942965.1 Streptococcus mitis
AGGAAATCTAATTTAATACTTTCATGTCTGATATAGTAAACATCATATCTTAATTTTTCTTTTGGAGACAATTCATAGCCACCATTTACTTGAGCCCAGCCTGTAATTCCTGGACGAACAGCCAATCGCTCATTAAAATCAGGAATATATTTNAAAAATTCGTTAACAAATTCAGGTCTTTCTGGTCGAGGCCCGATAATAGACATCTCGCCTTTAATGATATTAATAATTTGTGGAAGTTCATCAATTCGAGTTCTGCGTATAAAACGTCCAATCTTCGTTATCCGTGGATCATTTTTTTCTGCCCATTGATATCCGTTCTTCTCGGCATCTAAATGCATGGAACGTAGTTTGTACATTATGAATTTTTGTCCATTTAAACCAACTCTTTCTTGCATGTAAATGGGGGTTCCACTTGATTCGATGACAATAAAGAAGCAAGCAATGAGACAAATTGGGATTATTAAAATTAATAGTAATATAGAAATCAGAAGACCGATTATTCTCTTGGCTCTTCTATAAATCATCATCTTTCTCCTTGATAACACACATAAATATAAAAGTGCGTCTAGTCGTATATATAGACTAAAACCAGAAAATACAGGATCATTATAANTATATACTCGTTATGTATAAATCGGATTTAAATATATCATAAAATGAGAAAGTTCTCAAACTTGAAGCGCGAAAAGTCAAACAATAATTATTTTTTAAAGTATATTGTTTGTAATAATTGACTGAGGATTCACTACAAATAACTCTGGCTCTTTTTCTTTTTGTGCTTAGTTCATAATTGACACCAAAAACAATGTGAGAGTGGATATCAATGGGCAGAAAAAAATGATCCACGGATAACGAAGATTGGACGTTTTATACGCAGAACTCGAATTGATGAACTTC
>NZ_RJOG01000081.1:0-875 GCF_003942965.1 Streptococcus mitis
TCTTACTGTTTCGTTAGATTGTTCTTGTTCTACAAATTTTGTTTCTAAAAAGTGTAAATATCTAATACAATCATCTACATAAGTTGCTACATTCATTCCTCTAGCTGCAATTACTGCCATAAAATTTAAACGTTGTTGAATATCACTCCTAATTTTTTCTAATTCAAAATGTTTGTCTTCGTCTTTGCTAGTTCTATAAATATAGGTATCTTTGTTTATATATACAACTTTATCAGAGATGAGAAACAATTTATACCAAAATTCCATATCTTCTCCTAAAGTTGTTTCTTCATTGAAACGAATAGTCTCCACTCTTACACTCTTAACTAATTTCCCACAGACAGAATGATATGAATAATCAAATGAAGATAATAATTGTAAATTATCAATCAATTCTGGACCTGTAAAAATCTTTTTTTCATATCCTCTTTGATAAGAATGCACATAATAGTTGTTGTCATCCATATTGAATTGTTTGTAAGTAGAAACAGCTACATCTGCTTTTTCATCTGTCAGAGATTTATACAACACTTCTAAATAGTCAGAATCCACCCAATCATCCGAATCAATAAAAGTGATATACTCTCCTTTAGAATGTTCAATCCCCAGATTTCGTGCAGAGGATACCCCACCATTTTCTTTCTCAAAATAACGAAAACTAGCATCTTTATCAACATATTCTCTACAGATTTCTGCTGAATTATCTGGAGAACCATCATTTATTAACAAACATTCAAAATTTTGATATGTTTGGTTCATAATACTATCTAAACACTGTCTCAAATAATTTTCTACATTGTAAATGGGGACGATAATACTAATCAAAGTTTTACTTTCATAATCTGCTATTTTAGATAATAGTTTTTGTTTTTCTT
>NZ_RJOG01000082.1:0-873 GCF_003942965.1 Streptococcus mitis
GAACAGTACCATGCTTTCCAAGAAGAACGAGATAAGGATAAAGTATCCACTGAAGAGATTGAGGAAGCCTTTAAGACATTTAAGGAAAAAAGAGATACCGTTCGTGAATTTGAAGTGGAACTTGCAGAGAACCAAATAGAGAAGCTAGTTGATGAGGGCATTTATATCAAAGTGTCTTTTGGTATTAAGCAAAGTGGTCTCATTTTCATTCCCAATTATCAATTAGATATTTTGGAAGAAGAGAATCAAACAAAATATAAAATCTTTATACGTGAGACAACTTCATACTTTGTATATAACAAAGAACATTCGGATAAGAATCAGTATGTCAAAGGACGAACATTGATAAAACAGCTAACCAACGATAGTCGAGTAATACCATACAGAAGACCTACAGTTAAGAGTCTACAGGAAAAGATTACTGAGATTAACCTCTTCATTGAATTAACTGAAGCAGATAAGAAATACCAAGACATTAAAGACGAGTTAGTAAAAGAAATAGCAGAGATAGATATAAAACTAAATCAAATTAATGAAAAAATCGCCAACTTAAATAAGATGGCGGAAGTGCTTATCAATTTAAAGAGTGAGGATGTGAGCAGTCGAAAGCTTGCAAGATATGACTTTTCAAAATTAAATTTGCCAGAATCAATTACAGTAGAACAAGTAAGCGAAGAAATAAGAGCGTTTCAAGAGGAGCTAGATCATTATCTTTATGAGTATGAGAGCTTAATAAAAAATTTAGAAATGTTTGTAAAAGTACTGAATGATAAGGATTTTGATAAAAAATTTAGTATAGAAATACTATTGGAATAACAAGAACTAATCCTATGGTGGTTAAAGATTAACTATCTTTATGCTATTGATTAATAT
>NZ_RJOG01000083.1:0-808 GCF_003942965.1 Streptococcus mitis
ATATTTGTCATAGTGCTCTTGGTACTGTGCTTTTATATTATGTTCTCCTAGAATTTCAAATACCTGAAGTGCTTGTTTCATCTTTTCGATTCCGTTCGCAGGATTGCACTTAAATTCAAAATACCCACACGTATATAAGAAGAAGGTTTGTTCATAATAGTTCAATTCATTGTTTAGTAATTTTTTTACTTCTTTGATTAGAAAACTACAATTTTGAAATTCTTCATTATCAATACTAACAATTAGGCAATTGATTGCTAATTGTGTAACAAGCCGTTTATTTGTCTTATTTAATGTTGAATAGAGATAATTTTTTAACATTTCTACAGTTAATAGGAAGTAGGAGTTATAATTAATTGTTCTTACACAGTTACCTAATAGGATAATTTCATAGGGTAAAAAAAGTTCAAAATATAATAAAAACACTTGACTGAATACTATATATATGTTAAAATAAAAACAAGGAAACAGAAAGCGGTTTCATTTGCGTTACTAGGGGTTTTTACGTTTAGTAATACAATTCCTTACCAACAGTTTATTCAGAAGAATAAACGATTGGAGATTCGAGTGCAATCACAAAAGAAGTCCAATGGTCTTGATATTGGGAAGGCTGATTGATTTCGTATTACTTTAAAATTCAACTATTTAGAGAAAGGTATTCTGATGAGAGCTTGTAACAATACCAGATAGATATAAGAATGGTGATGTTTGATAAAATGCTTTCATAGCTAACCAACTGTTGAAAATTATGAGTTACAAAATCTAAAGTATTTAAGATTGGTTTATAAAATTAGGTCTCTGTCTGTAG
>NZ_RJOG01000084.1:0-793 GCF_003942965.1 Streptococcus mitis
TCATTAGGATAAGCATCTTTTGAATACTTATTCAACCAATGATTAAACTGTTTATCATATTTATTGGTCTGTTTTTTTATTGTCATATACCTTTGTGCAATATGATGAAAAATTACTGTATGAATGTAATACATATATTCTTCTTTATCCGAATAATATCTCTCTAATAATTCACATATTGGGAATATATCCAATTGCTTTTCTACCGTGCTGCCCTTCATCGTACCCATTGGATTTGGTCGATAATAATATCCGTAGAAATCTAATTTTACAGCTTTACGGACTTTCTTCAATAAAGCTATACCAGTATATAAATCTTCGTAAATTAAATTTTCAGGAAACAACACATTTTCAATCAATGATTTTCGAATGAGTTTTGCTACAGGCTGATGCGTAATAGCCCAAGTATCAATACAAGCTTTTAAAACTTCCTCTCCATATCCTTCGAAAGAAATTTGAACATTAAAACACTTTTCTTCTATAAAAACATCTAGATTATCTGTAAAATCGGCTTCTACTATATCTAAATCCTCTTGGATATAAGCTACTAAAAGTTCTAATAATCGAGGATGAATAATATCATCACTATCAACAAAACAAATAAACTCTCCTTTAGCTAATAGTAATCCCTTATTTCTCGCTACACTTTGTCCAGAATTTGGTTGATTTAATAAGTAAAAACGATTATCCACTAAGTATTGTTCAGCAATTTTTTGAGAAGAATCTGTTGATCCATCGTTCACCATAATACACTCAAAATCTGTAAAGGTCTGATTTTGTATACTATCTAAAC
>NZ_RJOG01000085.1:0-789 GCF_003942965.1 Streptococcus mitis
ATAATGTTCTTAGGAAAGAGATAGAAACATTAATAAAAAATGTAAAAGAAGTAAGAAACGTTGGTCAATTATTATCTGAAAATATTTTATCATATGAAGATAGCTTAATTGTTGAGAAGGCAAATAATTTAATTAGTAAAATTCCTAGTTATAAAGATTTAACAGACGAAAAAATCAACGAATTAATTGACTTAGTCAAGAAAGATATTGAGGAAAATAATGATTGATTACAGATTTACAAATTTCGAAAATTATAACTACTCAGATTTAAAGCAACAAAAGGATGCATTAGGAAAAGAAATTGATGAGAAAGCAATCAGCAATATCGGACTTCATTATGATAAAATAAAACCCAAAGAATCAAAATATTATGAAAAATTTGAAGAAATTTACTACCATAAATGTGCTTATTGTGGAGTTAGCACAGCTATAAATCCAGCTCCTTTATATGAAATTGATCATTTTTTCAACGAATTACAAACAACATTTGGTTCGGATAACTTATCAGTAGATATAATTGATAATCTAATATTATCTTGTAGAAATTGTAATCAATCAAAAAAAGAGTTTGCGGTTAATGATGTTTTCAGTATTATTCATCCCGATAGTAGAGAAATTAAAGAAGTCTTTAATAGGGGAGAACATTTTGAAATAAAAATCGCACCACAATATTGTAAAAATGGAAAAATTCAAAGTTTTTATAACAAAATGAAGTTCCACTATCGTTTTAGAAAACTAGACTATCTTCTTTTAAATTTATATTTCCTAAAAGAAAAATTTCCTAAATAC
>NZ_RJOG01000086.1:0-737 GCF_003942965.1 Streptococcus mitis
CCCCCCCCCCCCCCCCCCACACCAGTGTCTTTAACTGTTTAATGTCCTCAATATCTTTATTAGAAGATAAAATTGTAAGAGAAATAGAACTAGTAATAATCAGAATAATTGGAGCAGACATATAAGCAATAAAGGAAGCTCTTGCTTCTTGTACACCGTTTGCTGTATTCATGAATGAATACATATTTTGGGTGTAAAGAATAAACCCAGAAATGAGAGTTACTCCCATGCTCATTGAAGTTTGTATACTTTTCAAATAGCTAGGATTGGATAGTAGATTCCAAAAGCCTGTATTAATTACATAATTTTCAGTTGGAAATATCCTCATTAAAAATTTTATTAGAAACATTTGCATTGATGGAGATAGTGATTGAATAATAAGGATGTGAATAATTAATAAAAATAATACTATGCTTGACTGTTTTTCAATTATTTCTTTGTTTCTGATAAAACCTGCTGAAACAATAGAACCTATACATAGTAACCATAGGAATAAACGAACAGAGATGTTAACAAATCCAGCTACTGTAACTTTTCTTTTTTTCTTTTTTGGTTTTAATATTGATGATATTTTAAGTATTCGACTTGAATAAAAGTAAGCCCCTATCCCGACAATTGTTGGAACTATGAAAACACTCAATAAAATTGATTGAATGTTGGCTGTAATAACTAAATCAGGTAACTCATCTCTTCCTAATAAATTTTGTAAAAATTTGTAGTAACTATCTGCCATGATA
>NZ_RJOG01000087.1:0-700 GCF_003942965.1 Streptococcus mitis
TGAAGCTGAGGCACTCGTACTTGCTGAAGCTGACGCGCTTGTACTTGCCGATGCTGAAGCACTGGTACTTGCTGAAGCCGACGCGCTAGTGCTTGCAGAAGCCGACGCGCTTGTACTTGCTGAAGCTGAGGCACTTGTACTTGCTGAAGCCGACGCACTGGTTGATGCCGATGCTGAAGCACTGGTACTTGCTGAGGCCGAGGCGCTGGTTGATGCCGATGCTGACGCACTAGTACTTGCTGAAGCTGACGCGCTAGTACTTGCTGAAGCTGACGCGCTAGTACTTGCCGATGCTGAAGCACTGGTACTTGCTGAAGCCGACGCGCTAGTGCTTGCAGAAGCCGACGCGCTTGTACTTGCTGAAGCTGAGGCACTTGTACTTGCTGAAGCCGACGCACTGGTTGACGCTGAAGCCGACGCGCTTGTTGACGCCGATGCTGACGCACTAGTACTTGCTGAAGCCGAGGCACTTGTGCTTGCTGAGGCTGACGCGCTAGTACTTGCCGATGCTGAAGCACTGGTACTTGCTGAAGCCGACGCGCTAGTACTTGCTGAAGCCGACGCACTGGTTGATGCCGATGCTGACGCGCTAGTACTTGCTGAAGCCGACGCACTGGTTGATGCCGAAGCCGATGCACTTGTACTTGCTGAGGCTGACGCACTGGTACTTGCTGAAGCTGACGCGCTAGTACTTGCCGAT
>NZ_RJOG01000088.1:0-657 GCF_003942965.1 Streptococcus mitis
GCACAAGTGCCTCGGCTTCAGCAAGTACTAGTGCGTCAGCATCGGCGTCAACAAGCGCGTCGGCTTCAGCAAGTACCAGTGCGTCAGCCTCAGCAAGTACTAGTGCATCGGCTTCGGCATCAACCAGTGCGTCGGCTTCAGCAAGTACGAGTGCCTCAGCTTCAGCAAGTACCAGTGCGTCAGCATCGGCATCAACCAGTGCGTCAGCATCGGCATCAACCAGTGCGTCGGCTTCAGCAAGTACGAGTGCTTCAGCTTCAGCAAGTACAAGTGCATCAGCCTCAGCGTCAACAAGTGCATCAGCCTCAGCGTCAACAAGTGCATCGGCTTCAGCAAGTACCAGCGCGTCAGCCTCAGCAAGCACAAGTGCCTCGGCTTCAGCAAGTACTAGTGCGTCAGCCTCAGCAAGCACAAGTGCCTCGGCTTCAGCAAGTACTAGTGCGTCAGCATCGGCGTCAACAAGCGCGTCGGCTTCAGCAAGTACCAGTGCGTCAGCCTCAGCAAGTACTAGTGCATCGGCTTCGGCATCAACCAGTGCGTCGGCTTCAGCAAGTACGAGTGCCTCAGCTTCAGCAAGTACCAGTGCGTCAGCATCGGCATCAACCAGTGCGTCAGCATCGGCATCAACCAGTGCGTCGGCTTCAGCAAGTACGAGTG
>NZ_RJOG01000089.1:0-654 GCF_003942965.1 Streptococcus mitis
CATTGAATAGCCTCAGTTCTATCACATTCTACAATATCAATTCCATTAGACATATACTTCATTAGTTGTTCTAACATACCAAGACTTACAACATCATCACTATCAACAAACATGATGTATTCGCCAATAGATTCTTTCACACCACGATTTCTGGCTACACTTTGACCTTGATTTTTTTGATTGATCAATCGGAAACGATTATCTGTTTGGCAAAAATACTCACAAATAGCTTGGGAGCCATCTGTTGAACCATCATTGACTAAGATGACTTCAATGTCTTGATAGGTTTGCTTTCGAATACTTTCTAGACATTCTTCCAGATATTCTTCCACGTTATAAACTGGAACGATTATACTAATCATTTTTGTTCATAAGCTCCTTCATTTGTCTTTTGTGAATCAACTTTCTAAATTTACTCCATCCTTTATACAGAAACTGATACACTGGATGAGTAATCGTTAAAAAATATTTTGGCGCTATGAAATACATTCTTAGTAAACGGTATTTTCGAACAACTTCTTGAGATTGCTTCGCAATAAAAGCAGACTCCTTTATAAAATTCTCATACAAACTAACACAAGGACTCTTCTTCGTAATGCCATCTCTGTAATAATGACTAACCCCTAGATAAAACATAAAGTATCCAATGTACGG
>NZ_RJOG01000090.1:0-595 GCF_003942965.1 Streptococcus mitis
GATCATTATTTTGTGTGATAACAATGATTTTAATAAAAGGATTCGCTATAGCATATATAATCTTCAGTTCCTGCCCAGTAAATTTAGATTTTGAATCTGCGAATTCATTTTCAAAAAGCTTTGAATCGACAATAATGATATCTGAAGAAGCTATGTTAGTATTTTCTAATAAACTTTGGTAGCTATCCTCACTACTACTAAATTTATAATAATCATATTCAAAAATATGCTCTTTCTCACTTAGAGTGAACAAATACTCATCTAGAAGAGGATCCAGCTTATCGTCTATATATGTTAGCTTTATATCACTAGTCATTGTCACTCCTCACTTTCATTAATTAATAAAGAAGCGGATAGATAAAACCCTTGATAATTAGGATTTATTTTAATTTCGCCACCTAGTTTGTATATCGTATTACTTACCATCCACATTCCAAGCCCATGCCCATCTTCTCTTGTAGTCTCATGTACATTCAAAATTTTCTCCGGTTTGTCTTTATACTTAACATCTAATCCTTTACCATTGTCGAAATATACTAAGTTAAGATTTCCATCCCTATAATTTAATTCGATAGTTATTGATAGCCCACTAGCC
>NZ_RJOG01000091.1:0-556 GCF_003942965.1 Streptococcus mitis
CGATGCTGACGCGCTAGTGCTTGCTGAAGCCGAGGCACTTGTGCTTGCTGAGGCTGACGCGCTGGTACTTGCAGAAGCCGAGGCACTTGTTGATGCGGAAGCTGAAGCACTGGTACTTGCTGAGGCCGACGCGCTTGTTGATGCGGAAGCTGAAGCACTGGTACTTGCTGAAGCTGAAGCACTGGTACTTGCTGAAGCCGATGCGCTTGTTGACGCTGAAGCCGATGCACTAGTACTTGCTGAGGCCGACGCGCTTGTTGATGCGGAAGCTGAAGCACTGGTACTTGCTGAAGCTGACGCGCTAGTGCTTGCTGAAGCCGAGGCACTTGTGCTTGCTGAGGCTGACGCGCTAGTACTTGCCGATGCTGAAGCACTGGTACTTGCTGAAGCCGACGCGCTAGTACTTGCTGAAGCCGACGCACTGGTTGATGCCGATGCTGACGCGCTAGTACTTGCTGAAGCCGACGCACTGGTTGATGCCGAAGCCGATGCACTTGTACTTGCTGAGGCTGACGCACTGGTACTTGCTGAAGCTGACGCGCTAGTACTTGCCGAT
>NZ_RJOG01000092.1:0-554 GCF_003942965.1 Streptococcus mitis
GGTTGATGCGGAAGCTGAGGCACTTGTTGACGCTGAGGCCGACGCGCTTGTACTTGCTGAAGCTGAGGCACTCGTACTTGCTGAAGCTGACGCGCTTGTACTTGCCGATGCTGAAGCACTGGTACTTGCTGAAGCCGACGCGCTAGTGCTTGCAGAAGCCGACGCGCTTGTACTTGCTGAAGCTGAGGCACTTGTACTTGCTGAAGCCGACGCACTGGTTGATGCCGATGCTGATGCACTGGTTCTTGCTGATGCAGAGGCGCTTGTTGACGCCGATGCTGACGCACTAGTACTTGCTGAAGCCGAGGCACTTGTGCTTGCTGAGGCTGACGCGCTGGTACTTGCTGAAGCCGATGCACTTGTTGACGCTGAGGCTGATGCACTTGTACTTGCTGAAGCTGAAGCACTCGTACTTGCTGAAGCCGACGCACTGGTTGATGCCGATGCTGACGCACTGGTTGATGCCGATGCTGACGCACTGGTACTTGCTGAAGCTGAGGCACTCGTACTTGCTGAAGCCGACGCACTGGTTGATGCCGAAGCCGATGCACTAG
>NZ_RJOG01000093.1:0-530 GCF_003942965.1 Streptococcus mitis
TAACAATTGTGAATTGATAATTTTTAATAAATTTTTCGATAAAATAAATATCATTTTTTTGTACCAAATAGACAAAAATATAATAATAGATAATGATATAAACCTTTGACAGTTAAGATTCGGTATGTTACATTGATAGTATCATTATATTTTGTAGAAAAAGGTGGTTTTATGTCTAATGCTTTTAAAAAGGATCTAAAAGGTCATGGTTATTTTAGAAAGACAAACCTTGGTTTAGTGAGTGGGATTGCTTTAGCTACTTCATTAGCACTAAGTTTAGGAATTAGCAATGCTTATGCTGCTGAAACGCTGCCTACTAATTCGTCAGAAGCTGTAGTTAATGGGGCAACGCTTAATGATGAGGGTGAATTTGTTAGGGAAGAAAATGTATCTGTCAAAGAAGCTGAATTGAAAGCTAAAGTGGATGAGGTCAAAGCTGCTGGAGTGACAGTTGAAGAAAAGCCAGCTGAATCAGTTGGAGTAGCAAAAACAGAAACTGAGGAAGCTTCTTTAAAGAAAGAGGCAGAAAC
>NZ_RJOG01000094.1:0-523 GCF_003942965.1 Streptococcus mitis
TACAAGCGCGTCGGCCTCAGCGTCAACAAGTGCCTCAGCTTCCGCATCAACCAGTGCGTCAGCTTCAGCAAGCACAAGCGCCTCGGCCTCAGCAAGTACCAGTGCGTCAGCTTCAGCAAGTACCAGTGCATCAGCCTCAGCATCGACAAGTGCTTCAGCTTCAGCGTCAACAAGTGCCTCGGCTTCAGCAAGTACTAGTGCATCGGCTTCAGCGTCAACAAGTGCGTCAGCCTCAGCATCGACAAGTGCATCAGCTTCAGCGTCAACAAGCGCATCGGCCTCAGCAAGTACTAGTGCATCGGCTTCAGCGTCAACAAGCGCATCGGCTTCAGCAAGTACCAGTGCTTCAGCTTCAGCAAGTACCAGTGCTTCAGCTTCCGCATCAACAAGCGCGTCGGCCTCAGCAAGTACCAGTGCTTCAGCTTCCGCATCAACAAGTGCCTCGGCTTCTGCAAGTACCAGCGCGTCAGCCTCAGCAAGCACAAGTGCCTCGGCTTCAGCAAGCACTAGCGCGTCAGCATCG
>NZ_RJOG01000095.1:0-511 GCF_003942965.1 Streptococcus mitis
ATTAAAACTAGTTATTTTGAGCAAGCAATGATGTCTAATACTATCAAACTATCCATACCAAGTTTAACTTACAGTCAAAATGTAGAAGAAGCAAAAGTAGCTACTTACTCAGAGCAGATGAGACTCCTATATGTCGCTATGACTAGAGCAGTAAAAAAACTTTATTTGATTGGTTCGAGTGATTTAACAAACGATAAGGAAGATCCTGCTATTAGAAATGGACTTTTAAGTAGTGAAGTTAGACTGGAATCTAAAAATTTTCTAGATTGGATTTTGGGAATTTGTAGAGCTTTTCCAGATGTGAAAGACAGTTTGGATTATCATACTATAAAACTAGATGAGCTCAATAGAAAAACGATAACCTTATTAGATACTCTAACTAATAAGAAAGAGGATTCTCAATCTCATAATCGTCAATCAGAAACGATCAGAGAAGCTCTTGAGATGCTGAAAGAAGCTGATGAATTTAACATAAAACATCAGGCGGCAATCAACCTTCCAAGAGTTCAAA
>NZ_RJOG01000096.1:0-508 GCF_003942965.1 Streptococcus mitis
TGTCAGTACGCTTCCTAAAGACCTCACTCGCTTCTTGTTCGGTCTTTGCGAGCTCAGATATTGTGTCCACAATATCCCAAAAATCATATCGCCTGCCATTTCAAACCTCACGGTTTAAAAAACAAACGATATGAAAATGTGGTGGCACGCCCCCAAACCCCCAAGATAAATCTAAATTAAAAAAAGTATAACAAATACTTTTTGATAAAATTATCACAGAAAAAAGAGCCCTGTCGGACTCTTACAAATTAAAACAATGTCTCTGATATTCATACTGCCTAATCCCACTACTATCTTTGTTCATCTTGATAGAAAAAACAAAGTAATGATCACGATTGTCTAAAGATTTACTTTTGTTAAGTTTAAAATAATGTTTTTGAGACATAGCCATTGTACGTAGAATATCATCAGTGATAAATGTTAATGGTATGTCTAAAGCAGAATACTTGTAAAAATCTGACTCAAACCGTAAATAAGAATCAGAAAAATAATCTAGCTGCAATTTATC